>JANLUJ010000056.1:0-2245 GCA_031363425.1 Pirellula sp. | reverse complement strand
CGGGTCTCCCAGTCTGCGCCTGTAGTACTCACTGATACGCAACGGCGGCAACGAGTCGTCCACCAACCGAACTGTATAGACCCCTTTTTCATTCGATTCAACGATCACGTCAGGAGTAACGAGCGGGACATGAACCTCCATAAATGCAGCACCCGGCTTTGGATTGAACTGGTGCATCTGCTCGCGAATCTCTTTGATCAATTCGATCGAGTAGCCTGTCTTTTTTTGGATCACGGGCAAGCGGTTTTCGGCCAAGTCGTCCAGATGCTGCGAAATCAAGGTTCGCATCTCATCTACCAATCGCATCTCGGGACGCAATTGATTGAGTAGGCATTCGCGTAGATTGCGGGCTCCCACGCCAGCAGGTTCAAGCGACTGAACAATGGCTAAGGCTTTCTCTGCCAATGCTAAATCGGACGACTTGTGATCAGGAGGCAAGATGTCGGCAAGCGAGGTTTTCAAATACCCGCCATCGCGAGCATCCAGACAGGAAATAATACGTTCCGCGATGCGTTCAATGTCGTCGTCGATATCCATTTCCGCAAGTTGATGGAGCAGGTAATCGTTGAGTGACTCGGGTCTCTCGGCGGCGTTCGCCATCAGATCGTGAGCACGATCGCCATCTTCCTGCATCCGGCTACTCGAACGGCGAAAATCGTCAAACGTATCTGGCATGTCGTTGTCCATGTTCGCCAGTCGTTCGAAGTCTTCGGCATTGGACTGATTGTCCTTGACGATGAGCTCTTTTTCATCCTCGGTCCGCGATGCGGTTGGGCTTTCTTCGTCGATAGGCTCTTCATCCGGCAGAGTTTCGTCGCGCTCTTCAACCTCCAACATTGGATTTTCGTTCATTTCCTGCTCAATACGTTCCTGCAACGCCAGGATCGGCAACTGCAGAATCTCCATCGACTGGATCATCCTTGGAGCCAGTTTTTGAGTCTGAATCTGACGTGCTTCTAGTCCGAACGACAGACGCATAATAATTAAATCCGTTAAAACAATTTTATGAGACGAACGCGTGCCGAACCCCAAAAAGTTCGACTTTTACACTTCGCGATGGTGACACGCAACGCGCCAGTACCTCTACTGTATCACCTGCCCTGCAGTAAGTGCAGACTTGACGAGCGAATTAACTACGATATTGGAACGTGATTTGCTAGAATTGCTGTTTCTGACGTATTGGACCACCGTTTGATAGAATTTCCCAACAAAATCAATGATGAGCGAACTTGAAACGCCACCCGAAAACCTTGAAGAATCGACGTTGAGAGAAATACAGAACCGGGTAGACAGTTGGATAAAGGGGGTCGGAGTTCGCTATTTTTCGGAACTAACCAATCTGGCAGTGCTCGTTGAAGAGGTTGGGGAACTAGCAAGAATTATCTCGAGAACTTATGGCGACCAAAGTTTCAAAAATTCTGAAGCTGCCTATAGTTTAGCGGATGAGATGGCGGATGTCCTTTTTGTACTCGTATGCTTGGCGAATCAAACCGGCGTCGACTTGACGAAAGCATTTCACGAAAACCTAGCAAAAAAGACGAATCGCGATGCGGAACGGCACCGCGATAATCCCAAACTTCGTCCATAAAGCGACTTATTAATCACCTGGGGACCACCGTGCCACACTTTGCAACAACGCAACAACCTAAGTCGCCACTTACTCGGTCAAATTAGAAAGCCACAATTTATGAGTCTCACGATTATGCGCCGGATTAAATTCTGCGCCGGACACCGATTGTTCAAACATGGTGGAAAATGCGAACATTTCCACGGACACAATTACGTTGCGGATTTCTTCGTAGTTGGCGAGAAGCAAGATTCCGTTGGTCGCGTGATGGACTTTGCCGATCTAAAAGCGAAGTGCAAAGGCTGGCTGGATCAGAACTGGGACCATAGCTTCCTGGTCTCCGATCAAGATGAGAATGCGATCCAAGCATTGAAAATGGTTAAACCTTGCCGATTGTTTGTGATGCCGTACAACCCAACGGCCGAAAACATGGCCAAATATCTATTGGAGGAGGTTTGTCCGATTCTGCTGAAAGAATTTGGGGGCGTAGCCACCCGCGTCAGGATTTGGGAAACCGATGAATCGTATGCGGAAGCGTCGATCGATGAGCATGACAAATTGGCGCTTGCAAGCTACGATGCTGCTGAGGCGGACTAAACTCGATGGCAACGAGAATCAAAGAAGATTGCGTCCACGCTGGGTGGGCGTAGCTACGGGTCGCCAGACTTAGGTTGCTGC
>JANLUJ010000049.1:0-2455 GCA_031363425.1 Pirellula sp. | reverse complement strand
GCTTCTAGCCAGGAAACTTTACGTCCAATGGGCAAGCCCATTGGGGCGTTCAAAAGCTGTACGATCTCCTTGACCGGTGGATCGTTCGGTCTTCCTGGCTACCCACGTTGTGCTACCAGCTAGCGTTAAGCCAAAACGGCGTTAACTACTTTACCATGAACATCGGTCAAGCGAAAATCGCGACCAGCATACCGGTAGGTCAATCGCTCATGATCGATACCCAATAGGTACAGCATGGTGGCGTGCAAGTCGTGGATCGAAACCGGATTCTCTACGGCCCGAAATCCAAAATCGTCGGTTGCGCCGTAGATGGTTCCCCCTTTGACGCCGCCGCCGGCCATCCACAGGGAGAAGCCCCAATGATTGTGATCGCGTCCCTGGGCTGCTCCAGAACCGTTTTGTTCCATCTCTACGGTTGGCGTTCGGCCGAATTCGCCAGAGCACACGATAAGCGTTTCGTCTAGCAAGCCCCGTTGCTTGAGGTCGATGATGAGGGCCGCCAAGCCTTGATCACACTCTTTCGCGACTTTGCGATGTTCCACCTTGATGTTCGAGTGGCTATCCCATGGTTGCAAATTGCCGTGCCATATTTGAACGAATCGAACACCGCGTTCCACGAGTCGCCTCGCCATGAGCAATTGCCTATTCTGAGGACCCTCGCCATACAACTGCAGGATGTGCTCAGGCTCCTGACGAATGTCGAAAGCGTCGGTCGCTTCGATTTGCATGCGATAGGCTAGTTCGAACGATCGAATACGCGCTTCGATCGAAGCTTCGCCTGGCCGACCTGCCAGATGCCGCGCGTTGAGCTGTTGTAGTAAGGCGAATTGGAGCTGTTGCTCGTTTGGCGTGAGTCTACCGTTTCGAATGTGTGCGATGAGCTTGGTAGGGTCCGCATTGGATGTGTCTACATGAGTTCCTTGAAACGCACCCGGTAAGAACGCTGACCGCCAATTGCCTGCGCCACCAACTGGCAAGCCGCCTGGACATAACGCAACAAAGCCAGGCAGGTTTTCATTTTCGGACCCCATTCCCCACGTCAGCCACGAACCGATGCTCGGACGCACCAATCGTTGATCTCCAGTATTCATCAACATAAGCGACATTTCATGGCTGGGCAATTCCGCAACCATCGACCGTATCACCACCATTTCGTCCACACACTGCGAGAGATGTGGAAAGATATCACTGACTGGAATTCCGCTCTGCCCATGTCGCTGAAACACAAATGGGGAGGGGAAAGCAAACCCGGTCTTACGTTCCGTCTGCAGATTGTCAAATGGGAGCATTTGCCCACCGCGTTTGGTTAACTCGGGCTTTGGGTCGAATGTGTCAACTTGTGACATGCCACCGTTCAAAAAGATATGGATGACATGCTTCGCGCGACGAGGGGAGTGAAGCCCGGTGGAGGACGCAAGGCCTTTGCTGCAGAGCATATCCGCAAGAGCCAACGAACCCATTCCCATGCCACAGCGGCTCATGAAATTGCGTCTACCTACGGTTGGTTCATGAATCATCGTGTTACACCCGTTTTAATCCACAAAGAAAAATTCATTGGATGCCAATAACGCATGGGCTAGTCTTTGCCAAGGGCTCGATGGACTTTTCTCGCCGTTTACCAGCCCGCCGCCGGACTGAATAAACTGAATTGCAATATCGATTTCTGTCGGTTCTGGGTTGCGACTGAAAATCCGCTGATAAAGCCATTCCACGCGCCGAGTGTCACTATCGCCTTCGGCCGATTTTGATAGGGACTCCAACTTGAGTGCTCGGTCTTGAATGAACTCTGAATTCAGTGCGAAGAGCGTTTGTTGAGGAACGGTCGTATCCGGTCTTTTGATGGTGCAAGCGTTTGGATTTGCTCCATCGAAAGTACTGGCTAAGTTCGAAACGATATCGCGATTTATGAAGCCATAAACACTTCGACGTGGGATGGCCGGATTGGCACTCATGTCAAAAGGTCGGCCGGTGAGTGCCATGTCTAGTTCGCCCGATACAGAGAGCATCGCATCTCGCATCGATTCCAGATCCAATCTGCGGCGAGGCATTCGCCAAAGCAGGTCATTTTCAGCATCGATTGCCCGCGACTTTTCATTTTCTATCGACCCCTGCTTGTAGACTTCGGAAAGCATAATCCTTTTGTGCAACTTCTTTAACGACCAGCCATCTTCGTACATCGAGGCGGCCAGGTAGTCTAACATTTCGGGGTGAGTCGGCGGTCGGCCGCGCGTTCCAAAATCATCCGCAGTCCTCACCAAACCTTCGCCAAAGTGATGCTGCCAGACCCAATTGACGATCACTCTCCGGGTCAACGGATTGTTTTGTGCAACTACAGATTTGGCCAAGCCCAATCGCCGTTGACCATCACGATACCGTTGCTCGCCGAGTTTCTCGTTCGGCTCAAGCAGGGCGGATAAAAACCTTGGCTGAACCTGTTCGCCACGGGTGAGCGGAT
>JANLUJ010000048.1:0-1754 GCA_031363425.1 Pirellula sp. | reverse complement strand
TTTCATTGTTCATAATGAACCTGCTTTCTGGACCATTAGGTACTTTGGCGGGATCGTCGCTGTTCGTCTCTAGAAAGTCCGACTTTGTAAGCTTCAAGTACCCTCGTCAATCCGGAGGCAACCAAATCTTGCATGTGCTGGATTCGATTGCTAATACTGGCCATCGCCATCACCAAAGGAACAGCAATGGTCAGACCAATCGCGGTCGTTTCCAGCGCTGTCCGAATGTCGCCCGCAAGGTCCTGGGGATTCATGTTTGCCGCGGAATTCAATTTGCCGAACGCACCCATCATCCCCATTACAGTTCCGAACAGTCCCAGCATCGGAGCGGTCTTAATAACAGTAACTATCCACGCAATACTATAATCCAGGTCCGAGATAACGTCCCGCTGAAATCGATCCAGCGTCAATTGACGCACTTTATTGAAGCCAAAAATACGATTCTTGCAAGCGAAGACCAGCATCATCGGCAATGCTCGGGTGTCCCCCTCACATGCGCTTACCACCGCGTCGAAGTCGCCGCGTTTCAAATCGGGCTCAATCGAATCGATAAAGGAATCCTGCGCCTCCTCAGTCTTGAATCGTTTCCTTCCAATCCTCGTTATCACTAGCACGACAAAATAGATCCCCCAAAGGGCTACGACAGCAAGTGCAACGTAACAACTGTTGCTGACGAAATTCAAGAGGGCGGTTTTGTCCATAAACGAAAAGATCCGAAAAAGAAGAGCTTTGTTAGATAGTGGTGCCTAAATTGAAAGCTCCTTTATCATAGCCACAGCATAACCTTTTGAAGATGGCCAGATCGGATAATTCTAACGGAATTGACCCATTCAACCTCGGAATGCAAGGCCACAGTCAGATGCTATTCCAAGTATGTTGTCCACTGAGCTGCCTGGACATATTGCTTGATTAGCAAATCCCCTTTTTCCGCTGGGCATAGGCCAGACTCGATCGCAGACCTAATGCGTTTGCTAAATGCTTCCTGCAAGTGCGGAACATCGTATCGGGCAAAGGAAACCATATCTTGGATTCGACTGCCCGGAACAATCTTTGAAACGTGAAATCTACCGTCGGACTCCATGAAAATTTGTGCCTCGTTTGGTAGCCCAAACAAGTTGTGGTACGATCCCATCACCTCTTGGTAGGCACCTAGCAAAAACAGGCCAAGATAGTAGTCCTCGTTCTCTCGCCACTCGGGCAACTCAAGCGTTTCCTTGACATCCTTCAAATCGACGAACTTGTCAATTTTTCCGTCCGAATCGCACGTCACATCGACTAGTGTTGCAAAATCTACTTTGGCTTCCTGCAAACGATGTAGTGGTATGACGGGAAAAAGCTGGCCAATCGCCCAAGAATCAGGGGCCGATCTAAACAACGAAAAATTGCATAGGTATTTGGCGGCAAGCACACGCTTTACATCCTCAAATTCTTCATTCGGGGTTCGTGATTGCTCAGCTTCGCGAAGCGCCCTCGCGCACACTTCCCAATAAAGCACCTCACCCTTTGCCCGATCCTCTAGCGAAATCAATCCAAGGTTAAATTGAGTGTGAAGTTCATCCTTTAACTCGACAGCATCATGGTAGTACTCGAAATAGTTTTTCCCATTGATGTCATCGCATAGTCCCTTGAGCTCCGTGATCACTTGCGGATCGTCTGCATCAATTGAAACCTCGGGTTGGTCATCCGCAAAGGTCTCAATTTCTTCTCGAATTGAAACGACTAACACCGTATGGTATGCGGTCATCATGCGACCG
>JANLUJ010000020.1:0-6474 GCA_031363425.1 Pirellula sp. | reverse complement strand
CTGGAGAGCCAATGTCCCCTACGCTGAATGTTGCACCTGCGGGATTGGTCGGGTTGATCGCATTGTTCGTACCTACAACCGAACTCTTCAATCGTGGTACATTCACGTTGGATTTGGGAGGTTGGTCGTTCGACGATGAGGACACTACCAACTGGGGAGCAGTTCCTGCAGGCACACTTTTGGCACCGGGCAATTTCGCCGTCGTCTACAATAGCTTCTTCGGATCGATATCCGAAATGACTTTCCGTGCTGAGTGGAACGTTCCTCCCGATGCCGTTGTAGTCGGTGTGTTCTGGGGCGAACTAAACAATTCTCCTTCGGCCATTGCTGGTTCGATCAATGAGAATATCGCATTCAGGGATGCCGGAAATATCACATTCGATCAAGTCAACTACGACGATGACGGAACGATTTGGCCAGCTGCCGCCAACGGTCCGAGCATTTATGTTGCTCGAGTTTATGACAATAATGATGATGGCACTAAATGGAAGAGTTCGGTTGTAGGTACGAACAATGCGATCAACCCGACCAATCCCGCAGGTGCAACATTCAGCGTAGGGGACATTGGCTCTCCAGGACGTGGTCCAGCGGTAAGCAATACGGCATACTACAAAGACTCGTTTTATACAGCTGGCGGAACCAATATCGACGGTGGCTTAGATCCGTCGAAATTGGTCGCCAAGGCCGGTACTTCAGCGCTGACATTGAGCAATGAAAACGTAAGCAACTACACTCGCGGGATAAATGGTTTGGTGATCGATGTGGCTGGACTAACGGCGACCAGTCTGACGGCAGCGGACTTTGGATTCAGGATGAGTCCTCAAGGCGCATTTGATGAGGCGGCGAATCCGCCGAGTGGTTGGGAAGCAGCACCAGCGCCGACAGCAATCGTAGTTACCGCTGGAACCGCGACCACTCCAGCCCGAGTGCGCATCGAATGGGTTAACAATGCGATTGAGAACCGCTGGTTGCAGATACGGGTTTTGGCCAACGCCGCCAACGGCGTCCTGGCCACTCAAGAGCTCTACTTTGGCCACCTACGGGGTGAGATCAACGGCGCTTTGCTTGGAGGAGTCTACTTTGTTCAAAACACGGACTTGACAGCCGCGTTGCCTGTTGGCGGAGCGGGCTCGCCTGGGGCAGTCTCCAGCATTCGCGACGTCGACAAGAACGGCTTTGTCTTGAACAGCGACTTCATTGCCATTCGTCAGGGAATTGTCGGTGGTTTGGCTTTAAGGAATATCACGATTCCTGTGAATGGCGCGGGCGCCGCGTTGCCACGGGTCTCCTCAAGCGGAATTGGGGCACCTCCGGTGCAGCCGTTTGAACAAACCTCAATGATTGTGTCTTCGTCGCGAAGGTCGAATCTGGCCGCAAGCGGGACGGATCTCGGAAACAGGGCGACAGGAAGTACAAGTGAGTTGGGCTGCATTGCAGATTCAATTATCAAGAAAACGGAAATATCGAAACCATCGCATGTCGTCGACCTCAGCGAAGAAGGTGAAAACAGGGTAAGTCGAGATCAGCTAGTCGATGATTTTTTCGTCGATTTGGATCGGCAGTTCAAGCGAAAGAAGTAGCCGATATCATACTTGGAAACTCGCAGTTTTCTCAGCAACCAATTTTTCAATTTAACGATAACTCACAGGTAGGCCATTCAATTACCCGGGAGTCAAGAATTATGCCGATCGTAGATGTATTTGTCGTGGATGTTTCTCCAGGGGGATACCCAACGGGAATTACTTATGTGCCAAATCGTCCAGATGCGTTGTTGGTTCAAGTTCGCGATCAGGGTTGGCTACCATTGGACATCGCTGGTGAGATTCTCGCAAAGGTCTCGGAGCGCGGCACACAAACACGAATAAGACAACTGCATCTGGCGTCTCATGGAAATTCGGGTGAGCTGTTCATGGCGAGCGGCATTAACATCGGGAATGTCAACGGTATGTCTATTCTGGCGGGTCATCTAGTGGCTGCGGGCGCGTTTTCGGCATCCGTTTTTATTCACGGTTGTGCCGTGGCAAGCAGCGTTGTAGTCGAAGATGGTTGCATGGACAATTCGAACCCAGGCCGTCCTGTCCGCCGAACCGTGTGCTTGCCAACTCCGGGTCGTGGCGCGACGGAACCCACCGGTTGGGCCATTTCGGGAGGGGACATGTCGTTTCGGATTCGGAGCGGTCGAGGATACCAATTTCTCGCAGCAATGGCTCGAAGCGTACGTGCATCGGTTCGTAGTGCCGTCCATGCTCAAGACGTCGATCGCGTCGGCCAAACAGGGTGGCGAATTGAAGGTGCGTATATGACCGTCCGTGCTGATGGCCACGGAACGCTTGTGGATACAGACGGCAATATTGGAATTTCATCGGAACCAAGCGTCTATGAGTTTTAGGCGAGCGACAGGCTGAAATCTACCGGTAGCATGGCCCCCTGGGCCGTGCGAAACTCGGGCTCGTGGCGACCAAGAATAGCCCGCATTGCGAAAGATATCGGCTGGCAGCATAGCTGTCGGACCCCAATTCTATTGATTGTAAAGCCCGAATGGCGACAATTGCGTAGCCTTTTTCTGCACCGAAGTACTATTTCTCCTACAGATGTTCCATAGCGAAGAACCGTTTTTTGTTCGCCCTAAAGAGAGTATTATGGCAATTAGCTTGGCTCTCGTTTATTCTGGCTAACTAAATGGACTCTGTTTTCTCCAACCGTGAATGACGAGATGGTGCGCCCTTCCACACGATTCAAAAAATTGCTTTTTGAGACTCTAGAGCGGCGTTTTGCGTGTGATGCCGGCATTGGAATCCAAGTCAATGTTGGCCCTCAAGTTATCGGTCAAGATGTCTCTCCACATTTTCAAGTGAACTCCGAATTAGCGTTTGACATACAAGTGACGAATGAGTCCCAACAGATCTACAACGATGTAGCGATGAATCTGCGACTTGGTAGCCAGGCCACGACTGCGGCTTTGCCCGTACTTGTACCAAGTGTGGCACTAGGGACTCAGGCTGCAACGTTTCCGATGGGAGCTCTTAGATTTGTTGCGCATCCTACAGAGCCGATCGTTTTTGCCACAATTCCTTCCACGAATAGCTTGGCTATTTTTAATACAGAAACTATGACGCTTCAGGCGAACTTCTTTGTTGGATCGCGTCCGTATGGGATGACGCTCTCTAACGATGGGAATTTGTTGTATGTTGCCAACTCGACGTCCCAGATCCTTTCGGTAGTGGACTGGCGGGCAAAGCGAGTGACGCAAAGCATTACCCTAAGCGCCCCGGCACAAGATGTTGAGGTCGGGGCGGATGGTCGGTTGTATATCCTTACGACCGAGTCACTCATCCAGATCGATCCTAGAAACGGCAAGAAAGTCGGTCCAGATTTTTCCGTATTTGTCTACGCTGGAGAACTCGCCATTAGTCCGAATAAAGACCGCTTATATTACGGAGATTATGGTCTCAGTCCCGCATCTCTCTATCAGTGGGATATAACTGTCCAGCCCCAGTCCCTTTTGTGGGAAAGCGATCACGGAATCACCAGTGGATCTAATGGACAGGACGTAGCGATCAGCGCTGACGGTACCTTCGTAAGCTACGCGGCAGGAGCTGGACAACTTGGCTATAACATCGCGAAATACAGAACGAGCGATATGGCTATCTTGGGAACGTTTAATACCGGCCCATATCCTCAGGAAATAACATTTAGCCCAGACGGATTGCACGCCTATGCCATTCACAGTGGAGGCGAAATTGACGTCTTCGACACCACATCCTTTTTGTTAGAGTCAACCTTCCGTGCAAAAACACATGATGCTCCTTACGAACTACAACTTGACTCAACAGGTCGAAGCCTTTTTGTCTCCGACTCTTCGACAATTACTGTTTATGCAACGGGGTTAGGTTCAACGTTGGTCAATGCCGGTGATCTAAACAAGAACGGAAAACTGGACCCATTAGAAACTTGGCAATACAAAGCAACTGGTACTGCTCGGCCGGCATTTCAATCCGTGGAGACCTACGGAACAGTACGTGGAGCAGATGGCGGATTGCTTTCGGTTGGTGCAATGGGAAGCTACACCGGAATTGCGTCTCCGGAAATAAAGATGTTCGTCAGTGGAATTGATTCGACAAACCCCACAATACCTAGAGCACTCGTAGGGCAAGAAATTCAGTATTCGTTTACGCTTTCAAACCCATACTCTGTTCACTTCGGAAACGTTGGAATCACACTTGATAATGGAACTCCCAATGATCCGACGGATGACCTTGTAGCGGCCCTCGTTTCGGGTGACACCAATAGAGATGGACTACTAGGATTCGGTGAGGTCTGGCAAATGCGCATCCGGGGGATTGCCAGAATGGACGGCGTCAACGTAGCTGCTACTTTACTCGCCGACATGACCGATGGTTCTGGCTCAAAGCTGGTAGGGCAGGTCTCAACTCGAGAAAGCATTCGAGGTGGATATTTCGGCGCCTTTCCCGATGTGCGAATTCGTTCTGTAACCGAAGGACTTGAATTACCAGCGACGGACGTTTTGTTCGCGGAAGTTGGGAGTGATATGACTACCAGCTTTTTCGCAACCAACACTGGGAACGTCGCTTTGAGCGAAGTTCAAGTGGAAGATCGGTCGAGCACCGATGATCCATTTGCTTTTCAGCCTGTCCTGGGCCCTCCAACGAAGCGAGGTGAGCTGTTGGTGTCCTATCCAGAGTTCAAAGGAAGAGTCAAGTTCTTAATAGACCCAATCCGATCCGTTGTATATGTATCGGTGTTCGACAAGAACCTCATCGCCATTCTCGACACCAAAACCTTGCAAGTCCTTGGGGAAATAACGGTAGGTGCAGGCCCATCGCAGATGGCTCTTTCCCGGGACAACCAGACGCTTTATATCGCTAGCTCTGTCTCGCGACAAATCAGTAGGGTAGATCTTCGAACGAGAAATGTGCTTACTCCATTCGCTTTGTCGGATTGGGTGTATGACGTTAAGGTGGGTACCGACCGACTATATGTCTTAACTAGTGGCGCGTTATTTGGCATGAATGAGACGACGGGACAAGTGATTGGCGAAGTGGTCCCACAATATGCCGGAGGGGAGATCGTAATAAGTCCTGACCGAAAACAATTGTTCTACGGACAGTTCGCACTGTCGCCCGCATTTCTATTCAAATACTCGCTGGATGGCGACTCCCTAACTCGTGTTGAATCTAGATCAGATGGTGCTAGCAACGGTCAAAATCTCGCTATGAGTCACGGTGGTCAATTCGTAGCCTTTGCAGCTGGGGCAGGACAGTTCGGGTACCAGATTGCTCAGTATCGCGCGAGTGACATGAATATTGTTGGCAGTTTCGCTACCGGGCCATACCCAACGGAAATTGTTTACGGCCATGATGATAGAATCGCTTTAACCGTTCATGCATCTTCAGAAATTCAAGCGTGGGACACGAGTACTTTTCGCAAGCTCTACTCCATTCCAACGATCGATTCAGCTACGGAATTGGAGGTAAGTCAAGATGGAAGAGTACTTATTGCAGCGTTTGAAGATTCGCTTCGAGTTTACGATCTGGAAAAAGGAATCACTAAGAATATTGGTGACGTCGATCGCGACAATCAATTCGACGTCGGTGAGACATGGCAGTTCACCAATACAAGCCCTGCAAAAGTAGGGCGACATACCCATGTGTCAAAGGTGACATCGGTCTATCCTGAACTGGTTTTTCAGCACACTGTGTCCACAACGGCCGTTTACGAAGGTGTTTCCGACGGTGCGGTTGTGCTGGAGCTTGTGAGAGGTGCGAAAGTTATGCCTTTGGGAAGTAATGCCGTTTCCTTTTCGGATGATCGCTTTGAGTTCAAAAACGGCTATTTGTACTTAAAGGATGAGCATTTTCTGACAATGAGCGACAACGCTCTACAACTCAAAGTTAACTACGCGGACCAAACTTCCAGTGTCGTCACTATCTACGTGCGTTCCAACAAGTTTCCGTGGCATAACTGGCGGAATGCATTGGATATCGACGGAGATATGGAAGCTACGCCACTTGATGTCCTGAGTGCCATCAATGAACTGAATAATCGCGGCACAAGATGGCTTTCGACTCGACACCGCGACGAATCAAAATTCTACGACGTCGATGCAGACGGATCCATATCGCCGCTTGATGTTCTTATTATCATCAATGAGATCAATCGAAAAGGCGGTAGCAACGGAGAAGGTGAGCAAAGTAAGCTAGAAAGCACTAGTTGGATCATTGATCTCGATACCGTCGAGGTCGATCAACAAGCAGTCAAACTCCGTCGCAAAAATGACCAGTTTAAGTCGATTGCAAGATAGGCAAATCAGCTTTACGACATGGCCCTCATTAACGGCAGTACCATCTCTGGGGCCGACCGGACACCGAGGTCAAACTTAAATTGGATTGGGCACAGGTGTGATTTAAGATGCAGGAAGATTGCAGCAATGGGATCGCGTTCCTGCATTCAATC
>JANLUJ010000003.1:0-4551 GCA_031363425.1 Pirellula sp. | reverse complement strand
GACTCATCCTCGACAGGTCGCCTATAAGCTTTCGTCGCAAATTGTCGCAACAACTCCGCAGCATACGCCCTTCGTTCTGAAATGGATTGAGGGACGACCCTCGGGAAATAGCGATTGTAGTTCGGTGGAGGGACCAAGTATGCATCGCCGATCGGGCCTACCAGAGTGACGTTTTCAACAATAACACGAAGGTATCGAACTTGTGCCTGTTCTGGCGTGAGCGGAGTCACTTCGAAAACAAGATCGTGATCGCCAGAGAGCAGGTCCATGTCAAAATTCATGGACATCGATTCGTTGCCCTGTCGAACAAACTCTCGTTCGACCAGCAACTCATCGTCAAACCGAAAAGCCATTTTACATCTGTTGTAATCGAAAACGTTATCAACATATTGCTCGGCTGCGACCATGTTGACGATGACCTTGTATTGCCCAGCGATCATCACATTGGTGGTTAGCTTTCCGGTCGAATGCTCCTTATACGACATCGTCAATTTCGCTGGATCTTCTTTGAGAGGCCCTTGCATTGGCCTCCCGAAACGGTTCCCAGCAGGCTCTTCTTTCGGAGTCGCAGCAGCTTCAGGATTCTTCGGCAAATCGGCAATTATTTCCTTGGAGAACTCGCCACCAGGGAGTGCGCGAATGGGCGCAACACCTGAAACAATGGGTACAGCTTTAGACACAATTTCCTTGGAAGCACTAATGTACTTTTCAAGCAGCAGCGGAGAGATCGTTAGGACGTCGGCGATGTTGTCAAAACCATAGCCTGTATCGTCCGATGGGAAGTTGCTATTCGTATCGTAATCCACACCCAATAGATCTCGAATCGAATTGCGATACTCGATTCGATTCAATCTTCGCACGGTGACAAAGCCAGGATCAGGTCGTTTTGAGTCGTGCCTAAACACTTCCGACTTGATCCATGACATGGCAAGTGTTCGCTGCTCATCGGTCGGTCCTTCTTCGCCAACTGGCGGCATCGACTTGGACCGCAATTGATGCAGCACCTTATGCCAAAGCACTTGCGATTGTTTTACGTCATCGTCAAATTCATCCAATGCTATGTTGCCACTTTTCTCTCCCTTGGCGTGGCATCCATAACAATTCCTTTCCAAAATCGGCCGAACATGCCTTTCGAATTCAATGGATTCGTCCGCATTAAGCGATCGATTCATACATGCAAACAACTCAACACACAACATAGCCAGATGGAGAAAGTACTTGCGCAATAAACAACGATGGTCAAACACTATTGTGTGGCCCCTTTTGGAATCTGGCTGTTGCTTACAAACGCCACATGCTCGTTGTCGGGTGACCAGGAGTTGACATTGATTGTTCCCTGCCCTCCGTAGAGATAGGCGATTATCTTGGAGGGGCCAGCCTGAAGGGGCTGCTGGCGCAAATACACCTGTCTATAGAATGGGTGATCGGCTGGCTCAACGTCTTCCATGAACGACAGATAGACCAGCGACTTGCCATCCGGCGATACGTGCGGAAACCAATTGTTGAACCGATCGTCGGTCACTCTAGTTTGTTCCGAACCATCCGTATTCATCTTCCACAACTGCATTTTACCAGTTCGCGTTGAATTGAAATAAATGGCCTTGCCATCTGGCGTGTATTCAGAGCCGTCATCCACCCCTTTCGCAGTGGTAAGTCGAATTTCATCACCACCTTCTGATGCTATTTTGTAGATATCCAACGCGTCATTGCGCTGGCCGGTAAATACGAGAAAGCGTCCATCGGGCGACCATCCGTGCAAGTACGACGGTCCGTCCTTGGTCAGAAGTTTCGGCTTGCCTCCACCGACTGGCATCGAATAAATCATCGACTTGCCGCCGTGCTCCGCACTGTGATGGCTGATCCCCAATTGCTTTCCATCAAAGGACAACGAATGGTCGTTGTTGTTGCGTGTCGCAAAGTCCGTATTGATTTCCGTGACGGACTTGCCCGCGAGCTCAAATCGAAATAACTTGCCATTCCGATTGAAGATCAGTGCCTTTCCGTCAGGGGTCCAGTTCGGGGCCTGCATCGAATCCGATACGGTATGTACAACGGTACGATGCCCCGTGTTGACATTGAGTATTTCGAGACGGCTGCCGATGTAGTCGCGATATGGTTTAAAGTCCGAGGGTGCGGGAATAGTGATTCGAACATTGCGAAAAACACCTTTTTCAAGGACATCAGGATTGTGCGAACAAACGTAGAGCCCAACAAAGACTTCGTCCCCCAAATCCAAATTGATCCCCTCGACGCTTTGCAGAGCATCTCCGGCATGGGCTACAGACATCCCGATTTTGTTTCCCTTTCGCGATAGCTGAACCACATCTGGGGCCTTGATCGTGGATTGTACTTGCTCGGTGATTCCGCCCTGGGCTCGTCGAAATTGCAGCGACGTTAGTCCATCTCCGTGGACAGCCGAGTCTGCATAAGCGGAATCGGTATCTAGGCTTTTGCGAATGATCCAGCCCAACTTGCGATGCGGGTCTACTCCATCGCCAATTAGTTTGACGTGTGCATCCAAGATAAAGTCTCCTTTGAGCTTTTTCCAAACCATATGGAACTCGTCTTTGTTCGCCCACATGTTGGTTCCTGCTCCTACGATTTCGTAGGATTGGTTTGTGCTATCGAATGAAGCTGAACCGAGCTTGCGGACCGCCCCAACATCGGAAGCGTTTTCAAATTCGCCTATCGGGCTTATCGTAGCAACTGGTTTGGCGTTCACTCGATCGGCTCGCCAGGGCATGTCGCGCGGAGTACCATTGAATTCGGACATGTTCCAACCAACTATTGTCTGTTCCGTAACAATCCCCTGATAGGTCGACTTGATCTTTCGATCGCGGAATTCACGTTCGACGTCAATGATCAACTTGTTACCGACGATTGGGACATTTTCGATTTTAGACGACGTGGAAATCGTTTCGCCATTTGTATTGGTGGTTGTTACGAGACTACCTGCAAGCGATGAACGCGTTCCATCGATTGTCAAAGTTTCGGTTCTGCGCATACGGTTGTTATTGTTTTCCCATTTCCAAGTTCCATTTGGGCTGATCGTGGAGGTTGCATCGTAATTAGGAAACGGATCGATGCGTTCGGGCTTTCGCAGGCGAGCCAGCTCGACAATTTTCTCTGCCGACGCCGCGTTCACACCGGGATAGTCTCGCCAAATCCACTGCAGCATCTCTGGCAGAATTGCACCGCCATGGTCGTCAGAATGCCCACCTTCGCCAAATACGTAGGCCATGTCGTATTTCTTCTCGGTCAACGCTGCCACCATCGCTTGGTTTTGCAAATGCCAATCGCGATCGAGATCGTTCGGGCTTCTCAGGTCGTTAACACCGTCCTGCAAAAAAATTCGGATCGGCTTTGCCGAAGCATCGCGAACCATCTGCGGATAAACATGGCCACCATGTATATTGGTAAAGCTACCGATGAGGCTGATGACGTTGCGAAATTGATCCGGCCGATGCCAAGCTACGGTGAAAGCGCAAATGCCACCGCTGCTTGAACCGCCGATAGCTCGGCCTTTGGGATCGGTTGTGAGGTTGTACTTTGCAGCAACTTCAGGCAGAATTTCATCGATGACCATGCTTGAGTACTTGTCGTCCAGCACATCGTATTCGCGATCGCGATTGTCCGGGTTGCCCGTTCCAATGACATCGGGAAACTCTGTGCCACGTTGCCCTGGCGTGATGTAAATTCCAATGGTGACCGGGATGAGTTTCTTGGCGATCAAGTTCTCCAATACTTGCGGTACACGTAGGACACCATTCGGATTGATCGCACGCGCACCATCTTGAAAAACCAAAACACAAGCAGATTGCTTGGGGTCGTACTGCGTAGGGATGGAAACCCAATACTTGCGTACGGTATTCTCAAAAATCTTGCTTTGAAACAAGAACGGACCTGCTAATTGCCCCCCAGGGATACTGGTCTGTTTTTTCGAGTCGTCCCCCAGTTCGTATCGAACCTGCGGTTGAGGTTCACGTCGCTTCACCGCTTCCTGTGTGTATGCAGGAGTAACAGTAATGAGAAAAACCAAAACAAGTCTAGGGAATCGCAGCAGACTGGTCATGGTTCAAATCCAAATGTACAAAGGAAAGGAAGGAAAGGTTGGAGTCGAAAACCCATCTTCTACGGTTTTCAAAAACATCGACCTTATTCTACCAATCAAGCTTAGTGCTGTCGGAGCCAGATCGGACAAATCTGGAATTTTGGACGTAAGGCTTGTAGCTAAAAGCGACAGTATCAATCATTTCCCGCCTCCTTTCCGACAGGTCAAGCCGGTGGGACTCAGAAATACCGCAGGGATCGTTTCCTCATTGTCCGATTTGAGTTGATCCGTCATTCTTCCGGTAAACTGGACGAAACCAATAAGAGATTGCAATTAGGTGACCGGCGGTTTCGAATATACCAAAAAAGTAGTAGGCAAATTCAATGTGCCGTATCTTGCGGCGGACTTCATATGGAATGTGCCTAGCTAGCGCTGTGTCCAGATTAGGAATTGGGGTACGACGAAAGGTGGCATAGGCTTCCAGCCTGTGTTTCCATGCC
>JANLUJ010001386.1:0-3780 GCA_031363425.1 Pirellula sp. | reverse complement strand
AGCAGCGTTGTGGCAAAGGAGGATGCGATTTTGATATACTCAGCAAGAATCTACTATAACACCTGGCGAGGTGCAATTGAAATTGCCTTGCAATCGGATCCAGGACTCTAAGATACAACATGTAGTTGGTCAGTTCTGCATCGCGACAAGGGTATACTTTAAAGTCGGTAGAATTGATGATAATTTCGCACTTGTTCCGAACGTGTATGCGACGCTGATAACAAACCATGAGGATGGATGATTCCACTTACTTGGTCAGACTGGATCGATCTAGACGCCGATCTTGCGACTTATCGCCAACATGTGGCAGCAACGGCGGGCTTCTACCGGATACGTGAGAAGCAACAGGAATCATTGGCGTACATTGGTCGTCGCTCCACTCCATCGCTCCATACCTACGCCACATGGCTAAGCTACTTATCATGTACCGCCTCCGGCGACTTGACAGACGGACTCAGGGCCACGCGGAAGCCGTTGCTGCCGCGAAACGACGGCAGGGATCTATCCCGAATCGCCGACCGGCAGTCGCCAGCGTAGCTGTCCCAACTGCCGCCACGGGCCACCCGGAGCGTGCCCATACCAAACAAGTCTTCGCACAACTCCCGGACGTTTCCGTGCATATCGTGTAGCCCCCAGGTGTTTGGAATCTTGCTGCCACAAGGCGCTGTCAACTTCGATGGAAACATCTGACAATAACTAACCAACAAGGACTCGTCGTCACCCATCGAAAACACAGTCTGCGTACCTGCTCGACATGCATACTCCCATTCTGCCTCCCTAAGCAGACGATACCCATCGGAGCCTGGAATCCATCGCCATGCATCAAATTCCACATTTTCCTCTTTTGTGAACCTCTTCTCATTGGTGCCCGTTCGCTCATACCAAGGTTTACGGCCTTCGTGTAGACTCAGCCAGTTGCAAAACTTCACCGAATCGTACCATGAGACTTGCAGAGCTGGATGATCCGAAGTCGGAACGACTAGCTTATCTATACCATACCACTTTTCTGGCTTTTCCTTTTCCGGATACGATGCGTCGCTCATAAACAATTCAAACTGACCTCGACTCACTTCGCGATCCGCTACCCAGAACTCATTGATTCTCTCAATCTCGATAAGAAGAGTTGCAAATCGGACATCCTTATGTAGATTCGCAAAATCTGGATCCTCTCGTAGCTGCTGCGTTTTGCGATACCCTCCACGCATAAGAGCTTCGAGGAGCTCAAAGGCTCGATCCGCAAATTGCTTTGCCTGCTCTGGACTCTGGGCGAATGACGCCTTGGAGCAAAGCGATGCTGCACTTGCAATGCTATAGAGTTCATGTTCCGTCTTGGATGAATCTCCTGATGCCGATTCCAATTGCCGCGTTGCCTCGGCATAGTCCCCAAGCCAGGCTGGTAACTGTATCTTCATATAGGTCCTGGAGGAAAATGGTATCTCCTGCTGAAAGTACTTTGCCAGCGATTCTCTGGCCTCATCTGTTGTACCCAAACGGGACAGCGCCAGAGTCCGGTACAGAAGTATCTCCGATAGGGGCATGCTTTCGCCATGCAGTAGCAACCAGTCGAGATCATCCAACGCTGATTCGATGTTTCCGACCTGGTAATTTGCGATCGCTCTAGTTTTGCGGGCTTCTGGTTTATCCAATTCCAAGGGAGCTAGTTTCGACATCGCCGACAATTGCTTGTGGAATGTTTCCAAAGGATCCACGAGGTTAACTGGTGCTGCGGCATAAGAGCGCATCTTCAGCATGGTCGCACCCACCGAATTCACAAACCAATCACGCTGCGGAATGATTTTGTCCCGATCGGTTGGCTTTGGCTCTTCAATGCCCCATCGTCGCAGTAGCCATCCCGCCGCACTATGCGTTGTGGTATCCCCCTTTTCGACAAACCAACGCGAAGCAAGGCTTTGCCAACGTTCTTTGTCGGCATCGCTTAGCTTGTCGACAGCAATCTGACCTACAGACAAACAAATACCCGATCGAAGTGCGGGACTATCACTGTTGGTCACTACATCATGTATTGCCTTTAGATTATTCTTCCAATGTGGAAACTCATCGATAAACAATGTTCGCTGTTCCGGATCAGGTCGATTTTCAAATTCACACATATCCAAGGCTATCTCTGTTTCTCCAAGATTCAAAGCTACGATCGCCAATTTTACTTTGCGACGCCATAACAATTTGTCCTCGCATTTTGCTGACTCCGTTTGGATGGATCTAAGAGAGGCCGGCGCGTTTACTTGTAAAGCTGTTAAGTAGTTGAGTCTATCTGACTCGGCGATGTCATCGACCCTGGAAACTAAATAGTTTGAGCGCAAGTGGCCAAAGTGTGCCAATGCAATCGCCTGAAATAGTTTGTGGCGATTATTTGTGGTCGATGCAAAGCGTCTTTCCAATTCTGCTATTACTAACGAATTTGGATTTGTCTTCCGTTCCTCCCTAATGGACAAGCCTGGATCAGGGCCGTTTTGAAGTGCATCGACCGTAGTTTGTGCCCGATCCTGAAGTGTCTTCCAGCGTACGAAGGAGGTCCATTGCTGAATACTAGCAACAATGAGTAACGTTGCCAACATGAAGCTTCCCGACCAAGTCACATGCATCCGAGCAGCTCGTCGCATCAAAGTGCGTTCTGGCAACGTCCACTTCTTCGAATCCGTAAGTGTGCGAATAGTAAACCATTCGCTCAATGTAGGGAGTTGTTTGTTCTCTCGTTTACCGCTCCATGTAGCCGTACGCTCAGCCAATTTCAACTCTGCCCGCCCTCGCTTGCTCTCTCGCTGTTTGCGCGTAAGCCAATCGCGAAGCGATGGGACGAGGTAATCGTGGGTCAATTGATACTGGATTGCATGCGACATCGGCGATATTGTCGGCTGTATGTCATCTGTAGTCGCTTTCAAGGTTGGCAATTCAGTATTATCTACTGGCGTGATCAATCGCAACTCACCATCGAGTATACGAATCAGATCATCGAAATCGCGTTGGCGACTTTCGTAACGACACGCCGCTCGAAGCTCGTCGGTAGAGCGTTTGTGCCCTTTAATATCGGATCCTACCTGAGGCAACAATGCGCGCAAGATCGATCTGGCTGCCTCTTGGTGATATCTATGATGCGGCGGTGCGCCAGATGCAGAGAAAGTCTCTTCTAAGAATGTTGCTCCCACCCCCGTCGCACCACCAACCTCGCGCAACGATTCCGGTGTCCACGGCCTGCCCTTCATCATCTCCGCAAACAAGGACAATCGAACCGAAATCACCTTGCCCTGTTCGGATAACCCATGCACGGCCTCGGTGATGAATTGCTTGCGATCTTGCTTGTCTTCCTTGCCTTCGGATTCGAGCGTACCAAACGCACGTCCAAAGGCTTTCAATACCCGCTCCGCATGACCGATATTGAACAAATCGACTGCCGCGGAGTTAGTCCCTTCGACCAGTCGAATATCCAAATCGCGAAAGAACCGCGTCGCAGCCATCCAAAAATCGTCACGGACCATCACGATCGCTTGGACTCTCGAACCGTCGCATTGCAAGAGTGATTCCAGTAGAGATCCACCAGCAGCATCCGCATGAGCGAACAACCACTGCTCAAACTGGTCGATGACAATCAAAAGCTTTTTCCCGCGAGGCAGTATTCTCCCACGCCGAATCTCATGGAGTAAGTCGACTAGGCTCTTTGTCGATTCGGCTTCGTTGCTATCGAGCTTTCTGCGAATCAAGGACAGTAGTGTTCGCTCGGTATCGTCTGGCGTTGCTTCCAAATAGATTACAACTACATCTGGC
>JANLUJ010001375.1:0-20269 GCA_031363425.1 Pirellula sp. | reverse complement strand
GGATTGGCCAAGATTTTTACTAACGTCGATTCTATTGCCGCACGATCTAGAGATCCGAGTTGGCAAGGCATCGTCCGTTGAGGCTGATATACTGCTTGGCGAACCACGGGCGGCCGTCCTTGATGCAAGAACTCCATGCTCACGCAACCAACTTCCACACCGTAGTACATCAATCGCAGAAGACCCGTCGGTGTGAATTGCCCAAGAACGGCGGCCTCAACGTCCTCATCTTTGCAGAGTTTTTTCAAGCGATCGATTTTGTTCGGCGGCACAGCCATCACCATCCGCTCCTGCGCTTCACTGATCCAAATTTCGGTATAGCTAAGCCCTTCGTACTTGAGAGGGGCTTGATCAAGCCAGACTTCGGCCCCGATCGATTCCCCCATTTCGCCGACCGCGCTGCTAAAGCCTCCCGCACCGCAGTCTGTGACTGCAGTGTAAAGCCCTTGATCGCGAGCTTGTAGCAACACGTCCATTATCATCTTCTCGGTGATGGCGTTCCCGATTTGCACGGAGCCACCAGAAATGTTTTCGCTCTCCTCGGTTAGCTCGACACTGCTAAAAGTCGCTCCGTGGATACCATCTCGCCCCGTTCGACCGCCGATGGCGACAATCAAATCGCCTGGCATCGCTTGCTTTTCGACTTTATCAACCGGAATGATGCCGACGTTGCCGCAATAAACAAGTGGATTCCCCAAGTAGCGATCATCGAAGTATACGGCACCGTTTACTGTCGGGATGCCCATGCGGTTTCCGTAGTCTCGGACACCTGAAACGACCCCTTTCATTACGCGTCGCGGATGCAATACCGCCGGGGGCAATTCGTTGGGATCAAAATTGGGCGAAGCAAAACAAAAGACATCCGTACTGCAAATTGGTTTTGCACCCAGGCCAGTTCCCAGTGGATCTCGAATCACACCACCAAGCCCGGTGTTCGCTCCGCCATAAGGCTCGATGGCAGAGGGATGGTTGTGTGTTTCTACCTTGAATACAACGTGATCCTCGTCGTCGAACTTCACGACTCCCGCATTGTCTTTGAAGACACTGACACACCAATCGTCTTGCCCAAGATCCTCACGAATCTGGACCGTTGCTGCGAAGATCGTTTCCTTGAGCATGCTCTTGAAATGTCGCGTGCCATTCTCATCTCGATACTCAATTTTTCCACCAAGAGTCTTGTGGCTACAGTGCTCGCTCCATGTTTGAGCGATGGTCTCTAGTTCGATATCGGTCGGATCGCGACCCTGTTCACGAAATTGCTCCTGCACCGTTTGCATCTCAGCAATCGACAGATAAAGCTGACCGCTCTTGCTCAACGTCATCAAGGAATCGTCATCGAGTTCCCTTATTGGGACGACAGTCAATTTGAATTGGTACGGCGAGCCAACATTCAACTGATCGAGTGATAACGGGCCAACTATGACTTGCTCGATGGAGTCATTTGCCAACACTTTTTGACAAATCTTTTGAACGATCGATTTGTCGATAGGTCCGCTGCCGTCGCTCGAACAAATCCAATACTTTCGAAACGTGCGCACCGAATCGACCTCGTACTTTAGGTCGCGGAGCATTTTGAGGGTGCTTTGGGCGACCGGATCCATCACTCCCGGCTTGAGCATTGCGTAGATGAGTGTGGAAGAGGACACGATGGTTGTTTCCAACCGTTGATTCAACATCGGGTCGCCTAGAGTGCTTGCGACGCAGCGCTGTGCAATCGGATCAGATAGGAGTTCCTTGGCGATTTTCTTGACTTGATCAGGCACAAGCCCGCCTTGAAGCAGAAAACCATATGCGGCTTGAATGGAAAGGTCTTTAGCGATTCCGAGTTCTACTGTCGATGTGAGCGCAGAATGACCCAGCGTATCCGGCTGACCATCAGCCGGATGAATGTCTACTTGCCACAGCCTCACGTGTTGCTTTTCCCGTTTTTAAAAGTTGTTCGATACGGTCGAAATCGGATTTTTCCAGTGCGTCGACCCAAGATTCGCAAATTGTGGCAAAGTTCTTCATTGCCTGTAAGGCAGGCGCATGGTTTTCTTCCAAGATCTGTCTCCACACTTGAATATTGCTGGCTGCAATGCGAGTTGAGTCCATCCACCCTTTCCCTACAAATTGGAGTACCTCTGGAGAAGTGGCCGTCGCTAACGCAGAGGCTACCATATGCGGCAAATGACTAGCGGTAGCCAAGGCCTCGTCATGCGCCTTAGGCGAAAGGCAACAAGTTCGCGATCCCATCGATTCCCAAAAACCGATCATTCGCGTGACTAATTCCGGAAATGTGTCTTCAGCGGGAGTAATGACGACAAGTGCACCATCCAAGAGCGTACCAACCGCATGTTCAACTCCACTGTGGTGTCCTCCCGCAATCGGATGACTTCCAATAAACTGACTTGGAGAAAGTCGACCGTGAGCTGCCCGAATGATACTTTGTTTTGTACTTCCAACGTCGGTTAGAATAGCATCTGCCTGAGCCACGCTGGCGGCGACCAGGAGAGAATCGACAATCGACTGCACCGGCGTGCATGCAATTATTAAATCAGCTTCTTTTGCCCCGGCCAGAATATCATCGGTCGCGACATCGATGGCACCACGTGCCAAAGCGGTATCTAGCTTTGCAACGGTGCGACCAACACCGACGACGGTTTGAGCTAGCCGTTTCCTCTTCAAAGCGAGTCCAATGGAACCGCCGAGCAACCCAACTCCGATAATGCAAACACGCTGCCAAACCATAAAATGCTAAAGTGCTGAGGTTTTAGAAAAGGACGCAAACTGCCGGATCATAACGCTGTAGTGTACCCAGCAAGCATAGTATTGCGAACCGGGGCATGTTATGAAAAAAGGGTCGGATTCGACTGAGCGAATCCGACCCTATTTTGTTTTCTCTAGTCACAAGGGGTAGCGAAACTAATCTAACGCGATGCGAAGTTCCTGCCCCGCCTGAATGGTTACCGTTCGCGCCATGTCCGCTTGTTGGTACTTGTCATTCAGCTTCTTTAGCATCTGATCGCTGTTTTTGGCAGATGACTTTCCAACATAGTAAGCGTATTTGCCGGGTACAGCCTCGCCTTTGAAAGTGCCATTCTCCGCGACTTCCATAGGTGCAGGGTGGCCGTCTCCCAATGGTTGCAAGGTCAGTAGAACACCACCGACGGGTTTCCCACCGTTCGTTTCGAGTTTGCCCTGAACCGTGGTCATCGCCCCCATAGGAATCGCCGCAGAGCCGCAACCATAGCTGAAGCCGAGCATGCCAATTAGCAAGAGAGTTCTCATGAGATCACCTATTCTTGAGCCTGAACAACAGTGCCATCTTGTGCACCTACCATGAATTTCAATACCACGCCATCCGTTGATGCGGACATGAACCGAACTGATCCATCGCCCATTGCCGCGTTAGCACCGCCGGTATGGAATGCAAATGGCTCGTCATTTGGACCGCAATTGTTGACAGTCCAGCGACATTCAGGCGGACCACCGATGATAGACGCATAGTTGTTGATCTTGGCGGTCTTGGAACCTGGACTGATTGCATTGCTTGGACCGGAATAGCCATTCGTAGCTGCATCAGGATCTGCCCATGCAAAGACGCGTCGCCCGCCCGAAGAACCACCTGACCAAGCGATTGGATCGGCTTGTCCCGAGACTGGCGATGGTCGAGCAGAGACCGCGCCGAATCGCGATACGCTAGGATGTGCACGCGAGACGTCTTCGATCAATAGAACAGTGTTGGATGTGCCGTCCGACACGCGGCCAAAACTTCCACCATCGCAGTTGAGCATTCCTGCAACTACTTGAGTTAGCCATGCTGCAGAACCGGTGGGTAGAGTTCGTTGTCCATAGGTTGCCGACCCAACTGTTGAATCGATATCGGACAAATCTGGAAACATGTAGTCGAAGCCAGCGTATCCGTTGATTGGATCACGCGATGCGCCATCGATCGGGGCCGATGGGCAAATAAAGGAAGGCACTTGGATCTTAGCGGCAAGTTGCCCGGACGGAAATCCTGGATCGTCAAAGGCGCGTCCCTTGGCGTTTCTGTGCAGCAATGCACCGGAAGCGGTTTGATAATGTCCGTTGGACTGCAGTGTAGCCGAGTACAACGTAAACGGATTGGACGAATGGTCGAACATGTTGTATAGAGCAGTTTGTTCGATGTACGGCAACAACTGCGTCGGAACGGAATGTATCGTGTAGGCCGTGGTGGAGGATCCTGTCGAACCGCATTGGCCGGACGACGGTAGCTTTCTATAACTCGACTCAAAGTTATGTACTGCCAAGCCTAGTTGCTTGACATTGTTTGAGCACTGCATGCGGCGTGCTGCTTCGCGTGCGGCTTGCACCGCTGGCAGCAGCAATCCGACCAAAATACCGATGATCGCTATCACGACCAGCAATTCCACCAAAGTAAATCCACCGCGAAAGCGGCGCTGACTGACGGTCAGCTTGAAACAAGAACTTTTCATTTCTTTTCAATCCCTAAGCGATACTCCTGCAACGTTGCCACCCAACGCGGCACCTTACGGGCTAAAAGTATCTTCGAGCGGGATCAGAATCAGATGAAGAACAAGTTAATGTGAGGTTAAGAAATTGCGTAGAGCTAATTGAATAACCTGTATGGCGACGAGTTGCCCTCTAAATGGAATCAATGGTCGAATGGAATCATTTACTAGTTCTTTGCGCCCAAATATTACGGTAGACCACCGGGTTGCCATGATCTTGCAGGAATAGCGGGCCCTTCTTGTCGGCCTCTGGATCCTTGCCTGGTGTTCCCTTGGTCAACTCAAGTCCATCGTGAATCGTTACTCCATTGTGCTGAACGGTTAGCTTTGCGTTGCTAGTCTTCTTACCGGACGCATCATAACTCGCAGCCTTGAAATCAATATCGTACGATTGCCACGACAGTGGCGGGTAGCACATGTTGATCAAGGGCTTGGCTATTTGATAGATACCGCCACATTCGTTGTTCTCACCAGCAAGACCAAACGAATCCAAGACCTGGACCTCGTAGCGACCTTGAACATAGACGCCGCTATTGCCGCGACCTTGGCCTTTGTCATCCGGTTGGAAAGGAGTGCGAAACTCAATATGCAACTTATGATCATTGAACAACTCCTTGCTAGTTCCACCAACACCGAGCAGTCCATCGTCCCCCGCCTTGTTACCCACAAATTCGTTCACACGGTTCGAATCGAACAGCACGATCGCATCGGCCGGTGGGCGAGCCCCCAATGTCTTGCTTTCCCTGATGAGCTTCGTCAGAATGCCAAGAGGCTTGCCATCTGCGTCGATTATCTCTAGAACGCTTGTCTTAATAAGGATAGAAACCGAGTCCTTTTTTACCGTCGCTTTTTCTTTGTCGGACTCAATACTCGCTTCGTATTCTTTCGACGGCGATTTGCCTTTGAATCCTTGCCCTGGCAAGCCACCCTCCAGTAGATGGACGGATAGTTTCGTTTCGCTAACCGCGATCACCTGTGCTCCCCACGTTCCGCCCCAAGCCTCCACGACCCCCATGTACTCGCCTTGCAACTTGAAGATGGGGCTGGCTTTGGCTGTCGAAGTATAAGTCTCAGCCCACAAACACGGAGAAGGCATCAAACCAAATAAGATTGACAAGGAAATGCAAAGTGTTGAACCAATACGGGATCTCATGATTTGAAGCCTTAAGGGGAAACGGGAAAGGACGAGCGATCAACAATTCATTGAACTGCCAATCTATCGCCATATTGTAGCGGAACACCGCAAGGGCTTGTTGATTTAATACTAGCGCGCATGCTTTTCGTTTAACAGTCAGCAAGCTATAGGGTTTTAGTTGGTGTCATTTTTCTACCTCCCAAGCAAGCGGCGACTAAGCCTAGCTATCAGATGACACGAAACAGGACATCTATATCCTGTATTGCCGAATCCCAAACGCGCGGCTATAGTGGATAGTCTTATCTCATTTCGAACTTACGAAACTTACCGAATCCTTTACCTGATGAGGCAAATCATGTTGACTAAGAATTTTCAATTGTTCCTGGCCGGAAGTGCAACTTTGGGCGCGCTAGGCTTTTGGCACTATGCGGCAGGAATCGATCCTCAATCGTCCAGTGAAAAAGACCGAAATCTGCGGAGTGCTCGGCGCGAGACGAAAATGCTAGATACCCTTTACAAAACTGCTATCGTTTCCGTGACGCAAACGTATGTCCAAAATGATTCTTCCACCGCTGCAATCACTACCTTCCAACCCGTGCTGAAAGCGATGAAGGATGGAAAATGGCACGAAGTTCGGTTGGTCGATGGACTGGGTCAGCCAATCAATCCAGATAACTCCCCGAAAGACGCCTTTGAAAAAAAAGCCATCAAGGAAATGCTCGCGGGCAAGGAATTGATCGACGCTGTCGAAGTGATTGGCGGCAAAGAGTACTTGAGAACCATGACCATCCTGCCAATGGCCCTCGACAAGTGTGTACTATGTCATGATAACTACCAAGGTAAAAAGATCGTGGGTGGAGTGTCCTATCAAGTTCCGCTCATTCGCGACGGCGAGTAAGCTGTTATTCACACGGCCCAGGGGCCAGGCTACGGTAAAGGATATATGTTTTCGCAAACAGTCGAATACGCGCTTCGGGCGATAGTCCATTTGGCAAAAAAGCCGGACGTGATTCAGACTACAGCTCAAATTGCAAAAGCTACGCAAGTCCCCGCACCCTACCTTTCAAAGGTGATGCAGACCTTGGCTCGCGATGGACTTGTATCCGTTCGGCGCGGTGTCAGTGGTGGATTCCTGTTGGGGAAATTGCCCGATCAATTGACCATTTACGAAGTGGTCCAGTGCGTCGATCCGATTCGACGTATTCACACTTGCCCACTTGAACTTTCGAGCCACCGCAAACGGCTATGTTCTCTGCACAAGAAGATGGATGGAGCGATGGAGAGTATCGAGGCAGTCTTTCGCCAGACCACGCTTGCCGAATTGATGAATAGCCCGAACCCAAGCGTACC
This sequence comes from Pirellula sp., assembly GCA_031363425.1. GTDB lineage: Bacteria > Planctomycetota > Planctomycetia > Pirellulales > Pirellulaceae > JBKCUI01. The sequence goes on along the minus strand of JANLUJ010001375.1, from coordinate 13,288 downwards.
ATTGTGCAATACTTAGGGTCTAGCGCGGGCTGTTGATTTGTTAGCACGACGCGCAAGCTAGTGATTTAATTCCATCAGTAGCTTGCGCGTCGTGCTACAAGAACGGATATAGCGATATTGCGTCTAGGTTCTCCGTCGCCTACGACTCGGGGTTAAGCGATCTAAAGCTCTGCGGAAAACATATCCATGCTTGCACAAATTGCTGCGTCATAAAACCACAAGCTTGATACAGTCGAATGGCGGGAGTATTCCTCAAGTCGACAGCTAAGGTGATTCCCACGGTCCCGCATTGCAAAGCCCAATCTCGCACAAAATTCATGATGATTTTGGAAATTCCCTTGCCTCGCCAAGCGGGTACCAATCCCAGGTAGGTGAGCTCACAATATCGATCTTCCGTTGGCGTAAGCAACAAGCAGCCAATTTCGATTCCCCTGCATTGTACGATCCACCAAGTTTTTGGGACGCCGTCAACCGTCGAAGCATAACCATCCAGAGTATTGTCGATGTTTCGAAGGCCATTTAGTTCGGGTACATCGAGGGTTTCGGCGTACGTGCTTTCGACCAATTGGCTCCAACGGTTTGACGAGACCTGGTTATGTGGAGTAAACGCGATTTCGCTCCATTCCAGACTTGAAGACGGAATCGAGAGTCTTGGAATAGTCGAAATGCTAATGCATTCCATTTGAACCAGTTTCGCGACTGCGACCATGCCTGCAGCTTTTAGAACAGCATCTCGCTTTGGGTTTGGCGACACAAATGCGTTAACGGGGTCGGTTGAAACAGTCGACGGAATCAACGGTGAAATCGCTTGAACCATTTCGGCTCCAGCAGCGTATGTTTCTTGAAACAGTTCTTTAGCTAAACCTGCCAACAATTCTTGCTCTAGCTCATCGCCGCTTGATGTGGATCTCAGATTTCCAATGGAGGCGAGCGCTCCAGAATAGAGAACAACGTATCCGCCTACGCGAATTCCAAGCGTGTCTCGCTGCTTGGTCAGGACTGGCACAGAGTAACTGGAACGCTGGCAAACGTCCGCGAGCGTTTCGATCAAGGCATCGACCGAATCTTGGTCCTCACCAGCATGGCACCAGCGAACGCATTCGATCCAATCCTCGTTCATCGAACTCGTGCCTCTAGCGGAGTGACGAAGGTTGCTGAGTTTGCGATACCAACGGGCGCGTAAACGCGCTATCTGCAGCGGCTTCACTCAAACGAACTAGCAATAGCACCGGCTGGATTTCTCCATTCTGTGTCTTCGTATGAAAGAAGTGTTCTCCTAAACCGCGAGAATCGGCTGTAGGCCCAATTACAATGCAATCGCCTTGTCGGATCCGAAGGTCGATGGCGAGTTGTTCCCAGGTGACCGTTTCACGACGCGTGTCAATGCGTGTGGCAGATTCTCGTGCGATCACTTTATTCACTAACTCTCCGTGTTGCATTTCTGGGGTCAAATGGATCGTCGCAGATGCATCACCGTTCGGTGTCGCTTGAATCGCAAGCATGAAGTGTGGCGCGTCATACACATGCCCTTTGGAGGTAACCTCGTGGTAGAAAACGCATGTTGACCCATTTGCAATATTTCGAACCGAGAGTTCCTTTCGAACATTGGCGCGACAACGCCAGAGCTGAGAGAAGGAGGAAACGTCCGCGGCGAATCCGGCCTGTTCCAGCGGGTCTTCTCCGATGCGCTTGACCGTCTGTCTGATCCATTCATCGAGGAGATGCGGCGTGTTGCCGGTGATCTTGGCGGCTCGCATGCCATTTTTATCCATTGAAATTCGCAATTCCGGTTTCAACGCTTGCTCGTCTATCTGCGACCAAAGCTCTGGGAGGCGGGCGGCTTGTTCCGAATTCAAACGCACCAGGATCGTTTCAACGCCCGCGACATCGCTAGAGGTTACTGTTGTTCCAAAGCCATGTTTTGCATTGCCCGGAGCAGGTTCGTCACCGGAAGGAAGCCATGTCGCGCAGCCAGACTGAAGCGCCAAGCCTGCGCACCAAAAGATGAGAGTCAGTGACCTCCAACGCTTAAAGCTCATCCGCCGTTGCAATCACTTTCGATTGTTACTAGGGTTATTTGGTTGTGGAGCCGGGTTATTGGCCGCTCGGACATTGTCCATCGCTGGCGGAGCAAATACTCTTTCTTCGACCGTCCAATCCTTGGGAACATCGGAGGGAATGAATTCTTTGCGAAAGAGGGCATCGGATACTTTTTGTAGCAAATTTGCATTCTTGACGCGGTCGCTAAACTCAAAAACCTCTCGATTGTCATTCAATATTTTTCCCTGCTCATCGACGTGCTCGGTGTTGTACTTGTAGAGGGAAATTGGCAAGAACATTTCTCGATCCAGTACAATTTGAACGTGATCATAATTGATAGCATCCGCTTGGAACTTGGGATAGGCTTCGATCAGGAAGACATCGCCGCGCGGCCTCCCTTGTGCGTCCTTTGGAGGAGGTAAGGAACGCACCCAATAGCGAGCCTTTATCTTCTCCGCCTTGACCCCAAACATGAATGGCATGGGTGATTCAAGAATCCCCTCGCCCTTCAATTCAGATGGCATCGTGAATCGAGTGCACTTCTTTAAGCTACGATCGTATTCGTAAACCTTTTCGCCATCGCATAACCACCATTCGCCAAAAACATTTTCGAAGTCCTTGTATTCTGGCTGGTTTTTCGAATCGACCTGACCGGATAGTTTGATGAGTCGATCGATCTTGAACATCCCTTTGTCGGGAGACATGTACTTCAATTCACCAGAAGCAGTAGAAACGTTAACCGTACGAATGTCTCGTCCCGTCTTTTTCGCTAATTCGCCGACGAAATTGTCGGATGAGTTGTACTGCCACCTATAAAACTTGCACGAATAACGTTCGATATTGGCTGTCGAACCCTCCCAAAAGTTGAGGACTTGGTCCAAGTGAGCAATCTCTTGCGGCGAGGGTGGATTGGCGGACCATGGATCCTTGGTGACCACCTCGGTTCCAGTCCCGCCGGTGGGAGCCTGAGTCGCAACGGGGCGTTGATTCAATGCTGGATTGAGAGCTTGATTGGACTGAGGATTGACTGGCGCGCCAGTACCTTGCACTGCGGTGGCTCGACCGGTGGGATTGCCCACCGCTTGCGGGCCTGGTTGCTGATTCGTGGGTCGCTGATTGGTGGGGGATGGATTGTTGACCTGCTGAGTTGCCGGTTGCAAGGGCCGATTGCCATACCCAGTGGCTGGTGGCGCAACTCCTTGCTGGCCAAAGGCAAAAGAGCCAAGGCCGATCAACCCTGCAGTACTTGCAATGAAACCAAGCTTGGAAAGTTGTTGAAACCGCATCCCCTGATTGTTCATATTCATCATCCGTGACATTGCTGAGTTTGGATTCGCCCATCCTTGGGCGTCTTTTGGACAGCCGACCTGCCTATCGCCAGGCACAATAACAACTCGCCCAGAAACTACCTAGACCGAATTTACCAGTTGTAACGATAGAATCACAACAAAGTTACCGCAGGTTGCCCTAGAAACTTAGCTATCTATGCCAACTAGACCTAGGTTTGCATGGTTCTCCATCGTTTCGTCGCACATCGCGCAAGAATAGTACGATGCGCAAGCTTGTGAATCACGCATCACTAGCTTGCGAGTCGTGCTATCGATCAACGGGCTTGCGCGTCGTGCTATCGATCAACGGCCCTGCGGGCGACGGTTTTCAATCCTTTTGCTTGGGCCGTCGCCTAGGCTCGGGGTTGAACGAGCTCCACGTTACAACTTTTTACACTCACTTCCAACGCCAATCGCATGTCGATCTTAGCCCCAACATTTAGCCCGACGATTAGCGCTCCCTTAGTCCTTTTTCGTCGCGAGACGGCACCAGCACTTCGAGAAGTATCGTCACTTCACTTGATCAACGGGGAACACTTTTCGGGCGCAGAGCGCGTTCAACAAATTCTTGGTAATCGCTTGCCGGGCTTTGGCGTATCTGCAAATTTCGCTTGCTTGAAGCCGGGCAAATTCCAAGAACTTTGTGGATTGGATTGTGACCTGGTTCGCTCCATGGGAATGACGAGCCGATTCGACTTGAGTACCGTCCAGCGCATCGTCGAATACGCCAATGAAACCAACGCGGATGTCCTACACGCACACACGCCTCGTGCGGCGATGATTGCGAGTTTTGTAGCAAAGCGTTGCAACTTGCCCTGGGTGTATCATGTGCACTCGCCAGCCGCCCGCGACTCAGCCAATGCAATCGTAAATCACGTCAAAAGCTGGGTTGAAATGGTCTCGTTGCGAAGTGCGGATCATATCATTACTGTGTCGAAATCGCTCAGGCGAGAAATGCTCGCTAGCGGCCATTCGCGACACAAGATAACAGCGGTGGCCAATGGAGTTGCGGAGCAGATTCCAATTGATCCAACAGAGCGACTCGGACATCGGCATTGGAAACTTGGGATGGTTGCCCTTGTTCGCCCACGCAAAGGAATCGAGGTTTTGCTCGAGGCGATTGCGAAGTTGAAAGGGGAAAAGAGTCGTGTCACTCTCGAGGTGATTGGCGGATTCGAGACCCTTGAATACGAATCGAGCATTCGTGGACTGATTCAAACTTTGGATCTTGAGGGGACGGTCAATCTCAGAGGATTTTGCAAGGACGTTCCAGCGGTCATGCGAACGCTCGATGCAATGGTACTGCCGAGTTTGTTCGGCGAGGGGATGCCAATGGTCGTTTTGGAAGCGCTGGCTTGTGGCGTTCCTGTGATTGCGACCTGCGTCGAGGGAACTCCCGAGGTCATTCGCCATGGGCAAGAAGGCTTGCTCGCGCGCCCTCAGGACGCGGATTCCTTATCTCAGGCCATTCAAGTCTTTATCTCTGACCGTTCGGCCTGGTGTCACATGAGTCGTCTAGCCGTTCAACGGCATCGAAACGGCTTTTCCGACTTTACCATGGCCGAACGAACTGCGAAAGTTTATCGCAAATTGCTCCCGAAGCGCATTTATCGAATAGGACGCTAGCAGCGTCCCCCACGTGGCTGACGCTGCTAGCGTCAGATATTCTTAGCCTTCATTCTGCCAATCGCCCAAGCGCAAGTCCCGTTGGCGAATCCCTATTCTTTGCAATAGCCTCAGGCGGCCCAACGCCGAGGATCTTGCCACCACCAACTCCACCACCAGGACCAATATCGATCACCCAGTCACAACATCGAATTAAATCCATGTGGTGTTCGACGACGACGACGGTATTTCCTTTTTCCACCAAGTCTTGAAGTACTCCGACTAACCGGACTACATCTTCCATGTGAAGTCCCGTGGTTGGCTCATCGAGCAAATACAATGTTTTGCCTGTCCCCGGTTTGGCTAACTCGCTAGCCAGCTTGATCCTTTGTGCTTCACCTCCACTAAAGGTGTTCGATGGTTGTCCCAACGCGATGTAGCCTAGTCCGACTTGTACCAAACATTGCAACGGTACCCTTAATTTTGGGATTGCATCGAAGAACTCCGCGGAATCCGCAATGCTCATGTCCAAGCAATCTGCTATGGACTTCCCTTTGAACTGCACCGCTAGAGTTGCTCGATTGAATCTTCGGCCACGGCATTGAGGACATGGAACATAAACGTCAGCCAAGAAACTCATTTCGAGCTTTTGTCTTCCTTGCCCTGCGCATGCTTCACATCGACCTGCACCTGCGTTGAAACTAAATCTCGCCGCGTTAAACCCACGTTGCTTGGCATCCTTCGTCTTCGAATAGACAGACCGTATCTCATCCCAAAATCCGCAATACGTTGCCGGAATACTTCGAGGCGATCGACCGATTGGCGACTGGTCGATTTCAATCATTTTGTCGATTCCATCCAAACCATCTATCCGTCGAATGTGCGATGGCAATGCCTCACCGCTAAGCGATCGCTGCACGGCGACAGCCAGTGAATCATGAACAAGTGTACTTTTGCCACTGCCACTTACCCCAACGACTCCAACCAAACACCCCAAAGGAAACTCCACGCCTATGTTTTTCAAATTATGCAGGGTGATTCCAGAAAGAACCAACGATGGCTGCAATGCCCCGACTCTTCGATTCTTGCTAGTCGGCATCGGAACAGTGCGTTGAAGGTATCGTGCTGTCACCGATTTGGAATCATTGGATAATTGATCGGGTGGTCCGAACGCGATAACCTCGCCACCTAGCTTGCCTGCCCCAGGCCCGATATCCACAAGCAGATCCGCTGCCCGCATGACCTCTTCGTCGTGTTCAACTACGACGACCGTGTTGCCTCGGCGCTGTAGCTCGCGAAGGGAGATGATCAATCGTTCTGTATCCCGAGGATGCAAACCGACCGAAGGTTCATCGAGCACATAGCAAACACCAATGAGCCCTGTGCCAATACTGGTCGCCAACCGAACTCGCTGCAATTCGCCACCACTCAGTGTCTCGGCCGGTCGATCTAAAGTCAAATAGGTAAGCCCCACATCGCGAAGAAACGAAAGCCGCTGCAAAATCTCTCGAAGGATCGGTAGCCCAATCTTGGACTGCCGTTCAGTGAGCTTCAATCGTTCAAACCAGTCGATTGCCGAATCCAATGGCAACTGCGCAATTTGCGATATCGAAAGACCCTCGAGCCGAATAGCCAAAGACTCTTTTCTCAACCGTTGCCCGTCACACTCGACGCACGTCTTCTCTGGCTTGCCATCGAGATAACCGTAACCCTCGCATTTCGGACACGCTCCATAGGGACTGTTAAAACTGAACGTTCTCGGTTCAATTTCAAGTAGACTCACCCCGCACGCGATACATGCAAAGCGAGTCGAGTAAGGGCGATCTCGAGGAGTCGGATCATCGGAATCGCTTGCGGATACCTCCACCAACCCATTGCTCAATCGCAATGCCACCGCAATCGCTTGCTCGATGCGCTCTCGACTGTCTTCACGCACCACCAGTCGATCCACGATGGCTGAGATCGAATGCTCCTTTCGGATCGCAAGTGTCGGAAGAGACTCAATTTCAAAGAGTTCGCCATCCACTCGCACGCGCAGGAGCCCGGCTTTGGCGATGCGTTCGAATACATCTGCGTGACCGCCCCTTCGACCGATTACCATAGGGGCCATAACGGTAAGTTTGGTTCCAATTGGCAATTCGCAAACGGAATCTAGGATCTGGCTCGGTGGCTGGCGGTCGATGGGTTGCCCGCATTGATGGCATGCGGGAATCGCAATTCGGGCCATTAGCAAACGAAGGTAATCGTAGATCTCCGTGACCGTACCTACGGTGCTGCGCGGGCTGATTGCCCCTTGTTGTTGATCGATACAAAGAGCGGGCTGCAGGCCCCGAATGAAATCGACATCGGGTCGCTCCATTTGATCGAAGAACTGCCTAGCGTAGCTCGATAAGCTCTCCATGTACTGACGTTGCCCCTCCGCAAAAAGCGTATCAAAGGCAAGGGAGCTCTTTCCACTACCGCTGACTCCAGTGATTACGGTAAACTTGCCTCGCGGAATGTCGAGGTTCACATTCTTGAGGTTGTGCGTTCTCGCGCCTCGGATTTCGATGTAGCGAGCAGACATTCTTTCCATTGGAGCATTTGCGGATGATGCAGGCGCAGATCTCCCCTTCTTCATTTTGCCAACCCCGATTCGTAAAGCATATACAACTTGGGTTCGAACAGGGAGTTGATAGGTGTGGCCACTTTTCCGTTGTCCAACGCGAAGACTTGTGAACACTCAAAAATATCGTTCGACAAGTACTTTCGAGGAACATTCGCCAAAGAGATCTTGCGAAGGTCGACTATATTTTCCCGTTTGACGGCAATTTGAAAGCCCCATTCGCCGAACGAATTGAGATGCGTGCGATACGGAACCACATGAAATCCTGCCGCTTCAAGTGTAGATCCGATGCACCAAAATGCTTCCCGCGTGATGATGGGTGAACTGCTTTGGGTAACCAGCGCACCGTCTTCTCGCAAGACGCGGTGAATAAGCTTGTAGAACTCGATGCAATAGAGTTTATTGAGCACCTCGCTATGAGGATCAGGCAGGTCAATAATAATACGATCATACCACTCGCCCGCCTCTTTCAATCGAGAGAATGCTTGTTGCACATAATTGAAAGCGTCCGCATGAATGATTTGAACGCGGGGGTTGCGAAGACTGTCCGCGTTAAGCTTGCGGATGACGTCAAAGCGTTTGCTCAGTTCGGTCATGGATGGATCGATATCGACCAACTCGATCGATTCGACGCTTGGGAATTTTAATACCTCACGGATGGCTAGCCCGTCTCCTCCTCCTAGTACGAGCACTCGTTTTGGCGGTTTTCCTAGGCTCATCACCGGGTGGACAAGAGACTCATGGTAACGGTGCTCGTCCAAGGCAGCGAACTGAAGATGCCCGTCGAGATAGAGACGGACTTCGCCATTGCGAGGGTGACTCGTCAGTACGATGCGTTGATAGGGCGTCTGCTCGGAGTAGATTATCTCGTCCGCAAACAGCTGCCCTTCCGCAAATTGTGTGATTTGCCCTGACGCAAAAAGCCCTGTAAGAAGTATCCCAATCACCAGGATCGCAACCTTCCAGTATCCTCGCACGCTTGGATGAGAAGATCCAAACATCGTCAAAGCAATCGTTGCAACCGAAATATTGAGCAGCCCGATCGCAAAGGACGAACGAAAGAGTCCAAGACTAGGAAGCAAAAGTAACGGAAAACTAACCGATCCAATCAGGGCACCGATGTAGTCCAAACTGAGCACATGAGCCAGCGATTCCGAAAAGCTGGCCGAACGCGACAGGATCCGCGTGAGCAGCGGAATCTCCAGCCCCACCAACGTGCCAATGAGCAAGATGAGTCCGTACATAACAGGCTTGTACAGAGCGTAGTAGGGGAACACGACAAAAAGCAAGGCAGCGGACAAGCCGCCTACGAGCGCGACGGCAATTTCGATTTGAATGAACCGTTCGACCAGTTGATCATGGATGAACTTTGTCAGATAAGAGCCGATCCCCATCGCAAACATAAAGAGACCGATGGTGATCGAGAATTGCGCCACGCTATTGCCAAGGAGATAACTCGATACGGCCGCAATGATGAGTTCGTAGGCAATGCCGCACAGAGCTACGATCAAAACGGACAGCAGCAACCACGCGGTTTGATGCTGCGTCAGGGGTGTTAGATGGTCGATATCGTCATCTAGAGTCGGACTACTTCCCAAAACTAAAACCTTTGGAGCCAGTGCGTGCCCGGGCGGCAGAACTTGCACCGCTCGACATGCGACTGCTTCGGACGGAGCTAACGGCCGATTGGTGATAGTTGGCTGGGCTCATCGGTGTATTCGAAAAGCCGGGCTTGGCCGATGACATGGCACCGGAGTAGAAGCTGTTTTGGCGTCCCATCATGGAACCCAACATATAGCCCATCATCATCCCGCCTGGACTGAATCCGTAGCCGTGAGGTCGATGGTATCCGTGATTGTCGGAGGCCACGAGCCGACTGTTGGCAACATCGATGGTAACCGAAAACTCTTTCGACTCGCCCATATCTTGAATCATATTTTGATTCGGATCTTGAAACCCGATGATTTCACCGCCGGGTGACATGCTGACTCCAACGGGGGATTGCATGGCCTTCATCTCGTTTAATTTGGCAGCGTATTTTTTTAGAAAGTCGGACTCTTTCGTGGGGTCTTGCTTTTCCGGCTCGATCGCTTGGATCTCAGCAGTGCTGCTCACCTCCGCGTTGCCGTCGGTTGCGGAATCGAAGTCTCCGCCCCCCTCGTTGATGGCTGCGTTCTTGGCTACTTTTCCTTCGTCCAATACGGCGGTCAGAGCTTCCACGACTTTGTTGAGGTCCACCACATCAACCTTGTCCACGCCACAGCCGACAGTCGAAGCTAGGAGTAAGCCAATTGGCAGAAGAGCTGAAATGGGATGTTTCATCGTAGTGACTCCGTTTTGGTGTAAAGGCATCGTTTAACCTTCCGCATCACAAGGGATGCGGGATTCTAAGTCGACCGGCAGGTTTAACCCTACCTAGCGCGACGCGCAAGCTAGGCTTGTCCTGCTGGATCTTTTGCTTCTAGGCTACACTAGCCACGAATATCATAGCAAAGGATCTTGTCTTGTTCGCGAATGTAAAGCTTCCCTTCGAGAATCACAGGATGGGACCAGCTTGGTCTCTCGCCGCTTCCAGGAATCTTGAACGAGCCTACTTCTTTATACTCTGCTGGGTTGACCTCTGCTAACGCCATGACGCCATTCTGATACCGAACATAGAGTCGATCACCGCCAGCGATTACTACTGCCGATCCTTGGCCAGATCCTCGGGTCTTCCATTTCTCATCGCCCGTCATCAAATCCGCACAGAACGGAATGCCCTTGTCTTCGGAATCCCCAAACAAATAATCTCCGACCAAAATCATGCCACCATGTTTGTTCGATAATTTGTTATTCAGACCGTAGACCTCTTTTACAGCCACACTGCCGCTAGCCGATGGGATTTGTTTAACCAACGCTCCACCACGATTGTAACCGGCAACGAAAAATACAAGATCATCGCGAACGATTGGCGTAGGAATAATTGCAATGGTCTGGTCCACGGGATAGGTCCATAGCAGGTTTCCGCCATCCGCGAAACCCATCAATCCACTCCCTGTGGATTGGACGTAGACTTTCAAATTGCCGACTTTAGAAATGACGATGGACGCATGTCCCGCTCCCCGATCGTTAGGGTTCTTGCAGGTCCACAACGTTTCCCCAGTTATCTTGTCCAATGCGACAACCGTCGAAGTGGCGCCTCCTGGAGTGCAGATTACTGTGTTTCCATCGACTAAAACCGATTCACTATATCCCCAACTGTCAGCCTTCTTTCCGCTGAAATCCTTTTTTAAGTCTTTCTTCCACACGGTTTTTCCATCGGATGAATTGCAACAAACCAATTGCCCTTCGGGAGTCAGAACGTAAACTCGGCCGTCATCGACCGTCGGGGTGCTTCTCGAACTTTCCCAATCCGTTTTGCGGTCTTTCCATGGCGTACCAGTCTTAGTTGCCCACAACTGTTTGCCAGTTGCTTTATCAAAGCAACTCAAATACTCGTCGGCATCCTTTTGAGTTGATAGGCCATCCCCCAACGTGTACATCTTGTTGCCAACAATAGCCAGACTTGAGTAACCGCGGCCTGCGCCCAAGCCTTCCCAAAGCAGTGTGGGCCCTTCGGTTGGCCATGACTTCATGAGCTTCGAATCGTTTACCACAGAAGTTCGATTCGGCCCTCGAAACGTGGGCCAGTCCTCACCTAATAGGAGCGATGAATTCGAGAGTGCCAGTCCAAGGCCAATGCAGAGGGCGAATTTCGGTGAATGGCGGGGTCGAAACATTTTTTCTTTCCTAGTAGTTTTGAATGGGGCATCGGTTGTCTTCTACGGCAATAGCCTTGTTGGACCGCAGTATTCTACGTTTCAGCGGCTTCTAAAAATAGGGTCTTGGCCGGAATAGTAGCTCCCTGAATTCACGGGCAAGCATTGTGGCTCGGTAGTATCCATCGAGAATTCACGGCGGAGACGGCCGTGCCACAATCAGGAAGCGCGGAGATTTGGTACTCTTAGCATAACAGTGGAACAAGTTCCTTTTTTCAAGCAGCGGTCTGAAATTGGTCAGTAGCATGTCCCCCCTGGGCCGTGTAAAACTTGACACAGCCGACAAAAGTAGCAGGCACGCTCAGTCGTGCCGTTCGCTGGAGGGAATAATTCTCGGTGAACGGCACATGGGGTGAACGGCACATGGAATGTGCCTACTACTTTGACTTCGGTCGGCCGTGTAACACCCGGGCCAGCGGCTCAAGCTGCGTTAACAAAAACCATGCAACCCACCTCACTCAGTTTAGGTTGAGTCAATGAAGTCATTCAAGTTTGTTTGCTACGCGTGGGATGAAAAAAAAGCAGCGAGCTGCGATCCAGTTGGCCGATTGATTTATCGATCCAATCTACTTGGTTCCGACCAGCGCATCACAAACACAGGTGGCGGAAATACCTCGGCAAAGATCCTCGAAAGGGATCCACTCTCCGGCAATTCGACCGAGGTGCTTTGGGTCAAAGGCTCCGGCGGCGATCTTCGAACCGCCACTCGAGAAAACTTTTCGTCGCTGTACCAACAAAAACTTCTCGACCTGCAGCAGTTGTATGCGAGCCGACCGGACAAAGGCTACAAAGGTCAAGCCGAAGACGACATGGTCGGCATGTATATGCATACGACATTCAACCTGAACCCTCGAGCTTCTTCGATCGATACACCGCTTCACAGCTTCTTGCCCGGCAAGCACGTCGACCACATGCACCCCAACGCAATTATCTCTATCGCTGCAAGCCATCGCTGCCAAGAACTGACACAAGAGATTTTCTCCGGCGCCATGGCCTACGTTCCTTGGATGCGACCAGGATTCGAGTTGGGTTTGGCCATGCAAGATCTTTCCAAGAGGAACCCCAATCTTCAGGCTATTATGATGGGTCAGCATGGATTCATTTCTTGGGCAGACGACGAAAAAGATTGTTACACGCTGACTTTGGAAATGATCGAAAAGGCTGCGGCGTTTATCGATGCAAAATACCAAGCCAAAGGTGGCGATAAGAATGCCTTCGGTGGTTTGAAGTACCAAACGCTTGAACAAAATGCGAGATACTCCACCCTGGCTGCAATTTTGCCATGGCTGCGAGGGCAAGTGAGCGCGAAACGACGATTTGTTGGCACCATTCAAGATGATGCAACCATCATGCGCTTCGTGAACTCGCATGATGCAGCCCGACTTGCAGAGCTCGGCACCAGCTGCCCCGACCACTTCCTCCGAACCAAAATCAAACCGCTCTACGTCGATTGGAATCCGCAATCGGAAACGACGGCATCACTCAAAGCCAAACTCACCCTCGGGCTAGATAAATACCGCCAAGATTATTTATCGTACTACGACGCTTGCAAACGCCCGAATTCGCCAGCCATGCGCGATCCCAATCCAACGGTCATGCTGATCCCAGGTCTTGGGATGATCGCTTGGGGGAAAGACAAATCCGAATCGCGAGTCACTGCCGAGTTCTACAACTGTGCAGTGGAAGTGATGCGCGGAGCAGAAGCGATTGATCGCTATATTGCTCTTCCATTGCAAGAAGCATTTGATATCGAGTATTGGTTGCTTGAGGAAGCAAAATTAAAACGGATGCCAGCAGAAAAAGAACTGGCTCGTCAAGTCATCATCGTAATCGGTGCAGGATCCGGCATCGGAAAGGAAACCGCCCATCGACTCGTCCGCGAAGGAGCGCACCTTGTATGCGTCGATTTGAAC
>JANLUJ010001360.1:0-7409 GCA_031363425.1 Pirellula sp. | reverse complement strand
TTTTGGAAGCAGCTGACGGTGAGAATCCCTTTGGTCGATGCGGCCATTGTCTGCGTTGTGCATAATATCGACAAGGTGCTGGCTGTAGATCTAGGCCCCTCGATCGTTTCTCGCCCACATCTCGCGCCGCCGTTAATGGGTTCGCATCGTAAACCACAGAGACACGAGGAACGCAGAGATTTGAAATCAGGATGAGCAATACCAGCCATTGACCGTGATTCCTTTTTCCGAAAATTCTTCTCACCCAAAGTTGCTGGTAAGTCTATCGGCGGATTCTCCGCGCTCCTCGAGTCTCTGTGGTGTGACTCTGCGGTTCAAATGCGAGCGGCCGCATACGAAATTGTCGCTCGACCAGTTCATAGTAAATGGCAGGAAAATTGAGGGCGGAAAAATGGGAAACGTATTGATCTTTCAACAAGACAACGAAAGCCGAAGACCGAATCTGACCCCAGCGAAATTTGGGAGTGAATCGGATGCAGTTCTGCTGCTTTTGAAATTCCCGGAAAAGGATTTCCGCTTTGACCTAAGGTGTCAATGCTCAGAGCGATACTTCTTGTGTCAAAGCTGACGAGCCACAACATCCCTGCTTTGACGCCCGAAAGCGGCCTAATCTACCTCCTGCTTCTGCCCTCACGAGGCAGGAGGTGGACGGCCGACCTTACCAGAAAAATACTGTCAACTCTACGATCAAGGACGATTACTATGGCCAAATTTTACGTTCAAAGCGGAACACTGCGAGCGATCATCGACAGTGAGGATGCAGAGCGAGCTGCCTTGTGGGCTGTCCACACTGCAATGGAACAAGTCATGCCGCTGGAAAGCGAACAAGCATCTGTCGAAATGATCGCCAACGGACCTTCGAGCATGATCGCTTTGGCTGAAACGATCGAGCTTAGCGAAATTGGATTCGATCGCGAAGACTGCTTGCGGATCGATACCTTCGATGCGTTTCAACATTGGAACTTGTTGCTGAAAGCGGTCGAGAAGTTGAATACGTTGCTTGAGGGAACAGAGTAGAACAGTTGTCTCAACTGTTCCCGCCCAGCGTCCCTGTATCCAGGTATATTGCAATGAGACAAAGATAGATCTGTGGACCGGGCAAAGGTAGTACTTGCTCCCGAACAGTTGTCTCAATGAATGCTGTAAAGCTGTCATTTTCTTTTGATAGCGACATGAGCATTGCAAGTAGGATTCGATAGAATAGGGGTTGAGCAAGTGGCGTCTGTGTTGGTTACTCGGTTTTTATGAACGATTGCATTAAGTAGATTGTTGGTGGCTCGAACTCAAAAATCCTTGTTTTTGCCAGTGAATCAATAGCAGCTTTACAAAGATAGATGTGTGGACTGGGCAAAGGTGGTACGCACTCCCGAACAGTTGAGACAACTGTTCTACTATGAATTCGGTGGACAAGTATGAACAAAGTCGACATCGTATTCCATGCACTGGATCGTGAGGCGGAAATCGAATGGACCGAACGCAATTTGCCGCATTGGTTTCAGATGGATGCCGCGATGTTTGTCACGTTTCGAACTGCGGATTCGTTGCCGAAAGAAGTCATTTTGCGTTGGCATCGCGAATTGCAGGACTGGCTTGAAATACAAAAGCTACCTGCTGTCTTGGCGGACAGCATCCTCTCCAAAAAATCAACGTCGTTGGAGCGTTTACCAATTCATTGACGGAGAAGCAGCAACGGGAATTCAAGCAGCAAAGGGACCGTATCTTCCATCGATCGCTCGATGAATGTCACGGCGAATGTTTGATGCGAAATCCCGAAGTAGCAAAAATTGTGGCGGACGCACTTCTTCACTTCGCAGGTGAAAGATACGACTCGGATTGCTTTGTAATAATGCCCAATCATGTGCATTCAATCGTTCAATTTCGCGAAGGAGCGGACTTGGATACCGTCAGTCAAAGTTGGATGCGATTCACAGCTCGCAAGATCCATCAGCGATTAACGCGACATGGAGTATTTTGGCAACCTGAGCCTTTTGATCACATCATTCGAAGCCCCGAACAGTTTACGTATCTTCAATCATATATCGATGCGAACCCAAAAAAAGCTAAGCTCCGCAGCGGCGAATTTTTAGCTTGGAAGCGGTAGATATAGTAGAACAGTTGTCTCAACTGTTCCCGCCCAGCGTCCCTGTATCCAGATTTATTGCCATGAGACAAAGATAGATCTGTGGATCGGGCAAAGGTGGTACTTGCTCCCGAACAGTTGAGACAACTGTTCTACTATCCATTACCTTGGCTGCAATTTAAGCATTTCCCATCTCGCGTCGACGTCCACGTCGAATCGCACTTCGTCGACAATCAATTCTGCTTTTGAGAAATATTGGCTTAAATCATTCCTTTCCGGATACGTCCTCCGGCTAGGGAGCCCTTGATTCGTCCTGCCAATGTCCATTGTTGTAGAACTCGTTTCGTGAAATGGTATCCAAATTCCCGGTTTAACTTGTCGATAGTCATCAAACTGAATCAATTGGTACAACAAAGTATTTCCGGAATATCCTGTCGTGGCAAACTCCTGCGTAGCTCTCCATAGCTCCTTTTTTTGATCACTGGTGGCTTTGGTTGCAAACCAATCCAAGTATTCTGCCCGTGAAGCAAATCCGCGTCCGGCAATCCGATGAGCAGAGTCGTTATTTTCAAAACCAGAAGGCCAGTCAGGGTAGGCTTCATTTTCGAAGCTCATGATTCCACGCAGGTGTCCGGAAGTACGCCCAATCCAAAGTCTTTCGCCACGCTGAGGAGATTCAATTGCATCGCATAACTCACCTGCAAACTCTTGTGGATCGAGCAAATTCCAAGTCACTTTTTTGGGATCGATTTGGCTAACGTTTGGGTTGGCATTGACCAACTCGCCCCACCAGAATTTGCGGGGAGTTTGAACTAGATAGGCAAATTCAGAAAGCCGTAACTGTTGCAACTTGTTGTCATCAAGGTTATGACGAACCAGATTTGGACTCTCGTATCGAGACGAATTTAATTCCCAAAATTCGTGCCTGTCGACACTGAGGCAACACAAATGGTCAGCAATTTCCGTGGCGTAGAGACTGCGTTGGTCGTCAAAAGCAATCGTAGCCTGATGACTGTAGTACCGGATGGAAAAGGGCTTGGTCAATGCATTCCTGTATGCCTCAATCGTTTCTGCCGTTTTCAATTCGCTTGGCTTTACCGTCGCAACGATTCCACTGCTGTGCGTCGCTTTGTAAAAGAAACGAGGTAACGCATTGATGGCAGCAGCACGTTCTTGAACTCGCAACGCCAGAGTGCGCGCGTTGGGATTGAATCGCGGATTCAAAGAGCCCTTGGCGTTGGGGCTCGACTTCTGTGCATTAACGTTTCCGCGAAGCCAACCCATTAGCTTATCCAAATTAATGCGGCTGATCCCCAGCTGTTTTGCTTCCGACTGAAACAGGCCTCCTTCATCAGTCTCGTTAGCGTCTTGCCCAACTACCAACCAGCGCGTGTCAACAGTCAACTCTTCGGTTACTTGGCCTCCATTTTGTGCGATAAGTGCCTTTACAGCTTCTCGATCGTCATTGCCGTCACCGTCGATGTCCATTTTTCCAATCAATGCAAACTCAACTTTTTTTCCTGGTCGCCAAGTCGGTGCGTAAATACCATCGCCATTAATAATACGGTTCGCGCCTTTGTCCGAAACAACCTTGCATCTCGAGAGATGTTCAGTCGACGAGATCACTTCGACAACTTCGATTTGCGCTTTCGGCCTAGCATTAGCGACGATAGTGACGTCTAAGTCGACAACTCCAAAACGAACACCCTTTCGCAATCCATCTGCTTTACCCAAATTGATGTAGACATGACCATCTTGAACCTCAACAATTTTGCCTTGAACGTACTGAGAATCCTCCCTCGGTTGCAGCCGCTGTTTCTCATCTTCCGATTTGGCTCTGCCCAAAGAGTCGTCGGTCGACCCGCGTTGAAGGATTTCTTCGTTGGCCAAATGCGCAGAAATCAGCGAGCCGGGATTGGTGATCACGCTTGACATCAGGGAGGTGCCGTCCGCTAACGGTTCCATGTTCCCTCGTATCGATAGGCCTTGAAGGATGCCTTCTGGTAGTTTTCGTTCACCGACCGCGACGTAGTTCACCAATCGAAACTCGTTTCCAACCTTGCCAAATTCCAGCGAGAGAACCTTCTTCGGAAAAGACATGCGTTTCTTAATTATGGTGACAATCGGCCGTAGTTTGGCAGGCTCCGTAAAAACCTTAGCATCCAAATAGGTTTTCTTGATGAGATCCGTAACCTGTTCAACAGACAGCCCCTTGGCCGAAATCGGCCCTATCGAAGGGAGTGCAATGGTCCCATTCTCCTGAACTACGATCGGGAAACCAAGTGGTGGGTCAGCTACAGAATTGCCCCCGTCAGGAAAAGAATTATTTGCTGGAGCACCGGATACAGGTTTGTAGGGCAACACTCCCTCGACGTAGACCCCAAGAATGTCGCCATTGTCGAGCAAATAGGGACCCGTTGGCTTCTGAGCGATGGTCGATGGATCGTGAGGAGTGTACTCAATTTGCATATAGCCGGCTACCGGCAAGTTGGGTTCGTAGTGCTGATACGCTGACCAATGAATCAGATTGCCATTGAGCGTTCTCGGCTCGATCTTGATCGAAAGTGCGCTGGCTTCGAATAGCATCTGCAATTCGGACGTGGCGAAGTCGCGAGTCGAATCACTCACACCCTGCCAATGGTACAATTTCTTAGCACTGTCGAGGTCCTTGACATAAATTGCTTTCCTAAACGCGTTTTTCAAACGATCTACGGCAACTTGCGGAAACTCCTCCTTCAATCGAATGATTGGCGGCTCTTCGAAATACGATGTGAAACGATTGATCAAGGTCATTCCTTCGACTTTTTGCTTCCTTTCCGGTTGCGTGTACGGGCGAGCAAAGATCGAGACCGTTCGGATTGGGACGGAATAGACAGGTGGAGTTGAGCCTTCTATGTACAACCGAACCCACCAGACACCCTGCATCTGCTGCTCGTCATCGAATCGCGTGAAGCGACGTAAGTAAGCGTTGGCCGGGAGTGTTTTTGAATTGGCGATTTCGCGTAGCGACGCTTTGGTCGATTCTGGAACATGTTCGAGTTCCACGAATTTCAAAATGGCGGCCAACGTTTCGTGCTCGGAGAGTGGCAACTGAAATACGCCAGTTGGACTCTCCTGCGATTCTTTGTTGAAGGCCGATAGAGCCTCAGCCAGCGATCGCGGTTGGAGGTTGTCAACGACCAAAACGCAGTATGGATATTTTCTTGGCACTTCCTCTTCTTGCTCTTCTTTAGCGATTTCATGGTCTTTATCGGCCGCTGTAGCTGCTAAGGTCGCAAGTATCGCGACGCCGATCGACACAACGCCGAGCGTCACCATCGTTCGGCGAAATGTTACTCCATGGCGATTCATTCGTTCATCTAGGATGGAGATGATTCGATTTTCTACGTTCGGTTTGTTTGCCATCGCTAATGCCAAAGAGGTGGTCCCAGAAGCGGTTCGTACACATGTCGACAACGCAAGCAGATGGCCCGCATATTCGCTCGCATCGACCCCCATGCGCAAAACATGATCATCGCAAGCGCATTCGCATTCGACTCGCAATCGCTGGACGGCGTACCAAGCAAGCGGATTAAACCAGTTCACGGCGCGAGCAAGCTGAGCAACCAAAAACCAAGTCGTATCGCGCCGCTTCAGGTGAACTAGTTCGTGTAACAGAACTGCGTTCAGCCGCATCGGCGACCAGCTCTCGATGTCTGCAGGCAGAAACAATCGCGACCGACCAAAGGACCAAACCATCGGCATCGCTCCAGGAGGGCCAACGATGATCCGGGGAATCTTCATTGCCATTTGATTTGTTAACTGCGTAATTCGTTCAACGATCCTTGGGGGCAACGCACTTTTGTTAACAAAGGCATTTTCTATCTGCTGCAGACGCAGAAAGGCCAAGATCGTAGGAATTAAGCAAGCCGCGCATCCGGCCCCCCATATTCCTAAGAGTAGTACAGCGCTCAGTCGAATGGGAATCCGAACGAATTCTTTCGTGGCAACGACTGGTGGCGGCTCTATGGGGCGAGCGAATTCGCCAACCTCCGCCATTCCCTCGTGTGGAAGCGTTGGCTGCGATTCCGAATAGACATGGCTTGCAGGCTCGTTGACAGCAACCGGTTGGTTTGTCATCGGCAACAGTACTACACGGTTTTCAAGGGATAGCCAACTTGGCAGCACTCGCCATTGGGGCAGTCCCAATGCACAAGCAGGCATTAGTAGCAGACCGAGCATGGTGGTTGCCCAAACCAAATGACGAGCCGCAGCCGAAGCCCGGACCAAAATCAGGCAAACAATCGTTGAAAACCCCAACAGCACCAAACTTTTAATCGATGCATCCAACAGCGACAGGCATAAGAACCCGCTGGCGCTCGTTCCAAGAATCGTGACGTTGATCAGATTGACAAAAGAAAAGTTTCTCATGGTTTTATCGTTTCTCTGGTGCACCGTGAAGAGACGTTGAAACTACTTTTTTGGCGATTGTTTCTTTCGCTGCTTGGCCTGGACAATCATGTCTTGAAGTTTCGCCAACTGTTCGGGCGAAACAGTTTCTATCCTGGCAAAGTGCGATGCGAGCGCTTCATCAATAGCCCCGCTGAAGAATGTATCGAGCACATGTTGGAGTGCGTGCGAGCCAGCGGACCTGCGCGATTCACGAGGACTGTATACCACCTCGCGACTCTCCTGGTGGCGTTTGAGATGCCCCTTTTCCTCGAGGATCTGCAGCATGCGTCGGACGGCCATAACCGTCGGCGGATCGTCGAGCAACGCCTGTATCTGGCGGACAGTCGCTTCGCCGCGGGCAAAGAGTATGTCCATGATTTGCCGCTCACGTCGCGACAGGGTACTAGCATCGACCATAGCAAATATCCTTTCCGAGTTCGTGCGCTAAAATAATAGCCAATCGAATACCAGCCGTCAATGCACTTTAGCTAAAAAATTAGCGCTGTGGCGATCGGCAGGGTCGAGCTCGGCAAGAGTGACCTAAATCCATGGGGTCGTGGGCATCCAGGTGCGTTGAGCTAGAAAGACCAACTTCATTCTTGGCTTCCTAACTAGATTACGCGAAACATCGCAATCGATCATTGATTGGCTACGTTTTCTTGGGTAGATTTCTTTTCTGCGAGTTGTCATTAAGGCGATCGGCGGCATGTAAAGTACCAGTAGCACGACGCGCGAGCTAGTGAATTGGGTGCAGGAATCACTAGCTTGCGCGGCGTGCTAGGTATATTTAAACATGCCGCTCGCCTAAGAGAGTTGTCATTCAGAGTCAGTTTTTTCGTTGGCAATCAAGGAAAGTATATTTAGGATGCCCAAACCGAGAGTGCTCGTTCTGCGAGCT
>JANLUJ010001355.1:0-5838 GCA_031363425.1 Pirellula sp. | reverse complement strand
TGCGATTCGCGTAAACTGTCTCCAATTCTTTGCTTGTTTCGCACCACCATTAGCCAGCTTTTTTCTAATATGACGACACGACAACGGAACGAGGGCGCCGTGAATGCACTTCGCATGTTACCCACGAAATGGGCTGTCGTTTTGGTCGGCGTGGCCATCGCTTACGTTGTATTGCAGCCCCGACTCAATCAATGGTTCGGCTGGAATTTGCCGAGCGTTGCAAGAATGATGGGCAACGAAAAACCCGCCGGAAAGAAACCTCAAGAAAAAGAAACGGCTACTAAGAACTCGAAGGCGTCGGCAAAGGAAGCGTCCACCAAAGAGGATGATGAAGAACAGACTGGGGCAATCGGCGAAAGGTCGCCCAACAAGAAACCGAGTGACGACCCGGTTAAAAAAGACCCGCCCATTCGGCCTGCTGGCAAGCAAGCGGACAACAGGAGCCGGTCTCAGCCGACTACAACGACTAAACCCAATGACGGCTCAAACGATGACGATTTAGAACCACTATATGGCTTCCTCACCGAAGTAGGTCGTAATCGTTATGAGTCACCCGCTGGGCTTGTCTATGGTCCTGGTTCTGAAGAAGGGCATAGACTCAAGCATATTGCGAGGCACTTGGAGGATCAACCGGATCGACCTGGTTCGCACGGAGTCTTCAAAGGGAGCATGAAGGCATTTTTGGTTGCGATCGATGATGCTTACACGAGGGCAAAAAAAGGTGCAAAGGGAACCACGAAAAAGGAGGATGACGGTTCTATGGTGTATGAAGTAACGTTTGAAAAAACGATTGGATTTATCGGAGGAGAAGCCGGCGGCAGAAAGAAAAATCCAGCCACCAAGAAGATCCGATTGGTGGTTCGCGGCAGCAACGTGATTACGGCATTTCCTATCTAAGTGTTGCACGGCGGTCCCCGCCGTGATTCTGCTGCTAATTCACGGCGGGGACCGCCGTGCCACATTGTCTTCACCACAACCTATCATGAACACACCGCTAATCTACGTCGAGTCTTGTCCTGTCTGCGGCGATGGCTTGTGTCGCATCCGCGTCTGCGTATCCGATCAACGTCTGACAGGCTGCGTGCTATGCGATGAATGCGAAGCAGTCTGGACGGAACCATCTATGGAACAACGTGTACCAAGCAAGCCGAACACCGATGACCCACAATGCCCCAGCTGCGGGCTTTCGCTCTGGAGCAAGAACGCACGCTGGGCCAACATCGGCGAAGTTTGCTTGCTAGGGTGGTACGATCGAGTTCGAGTCGTATCGGGAAACGAGGGATAGCAAAACCATGCCGCAGGGTAGGTCACTCTTGCCGAGAGTGACGGACTTGACTTGGCACTTAGATCTATTTTAGCAGAAAAAGGAGAGGTAAAAAATGAACGTCACCGACTGGCCGATCCGGTGAATCAATTCACCGACTCCATTTTTCACCTGCCATTTTTTGCCAAAAAGACTGAGTTGGACGAAGTCTGAATAGGTCACTCTTGCCGAGCTTGCCGAGAATGACCATCGAGAAGTATTGCCTCCATCTTTAGGCTAGAATGTCATTACGGAATAGCAATGGTTACTGTAATGATTGAATCCTAGCTGGCTGCAAGATAGAAGTAGACGATGGCACTTAAGTTACAAAAACCCCACTTATTGGTAGCCTTTGCATGTTTTCTGAATAGTTTGGCTCCGACAATAAAGGCGGACGTTGATTTTGGCCGCAATGTTCTGCCAATATTTCAAAAGCATTGCTACGCTTGCCACGGACCCGAGAAGCAAAAGAGCGGCTACCGATTGGACGTTCGGGACATCGCTTTCAAAGGTGGAGATCTTGGTGAAGCGGCGATTGTTCCGAAGGATTCAGCCAAAAGCCCGCTCTTCCGTTTCGTAGGTAGCGACGACGAGGAATCGTTGATGCCGCCCAAAGATAGCGGCAAAACTCGTCTAAGTACTGATGAGATAAATACGATTAAGACTTGGCTCGATCAAGGAGCGGTTTGGCCCGATGAATTTTCAGGTCGAAATCGACAACCAAGCTCACATTGGTCATTAAGGCCGCTGGTCATGCCAAGTGTTCCGATTGGTACCGACAACGCCATCGACGCTTTCGTCCGAGAAAAACTTGCCGACAGGAAACTTGATCCATCGCGGGAGGCAGACCGAATAACTCTCATTCGGCGATTGAGTTTCGACCTAATCGGTTTACCTCCAAGCCTCGCGGAGATCGATGCCTTTGTTGGAGACACGTCGCCGAAGGCTTACGAAGCGCTAGTCGAAGGTCTTCTCGCTTCACCGCACTACGGGGAGCGCTGGGGTCGGCATTGGCTAGACATAGCGCGATACACCGAAAGCCAAGGCTTTGAATACGATCGATTGCGAGACAACGCTTGGCACTATCGCGACTATGTCATCAAGAGTTTCAATGACGACAAGCCTTACACTCATTTCATGAAAGAGCAGATTGCTGGCGACGTGATGGAGCCGGTCACAAAGGAAGGCATCATTGCGACGAGTTTGCTCGTCTGCGGCGCCTGGGACCAAGCGGGGAATGCGCAATCGAACCAAACGCAACGCGCCATTACACGCGAAGACGAATTGGAAGACATGATCGGCGTCGTTGGTCAATCTTTTCTCGGCCTGACGATCAACTGCGCGCGATGTCATGCCCATAAGTTCGACCCGATCCCGCATGAAGAGTACCACCGCATCAAGTCCGTATTCGAAGGGGTCAAACACGGCGAGAGATCGATCGCATCGGATGAAGAATCGGCTATGCGTAGCAAGCTCCAAAAAGAGCTTGAGAACCAGATTGATATTGCCAATAAGACAATTGTTCAAATTGAGATCGTTGCCAATTTGACTCCCGAGCAATCAAGTGCGCATGCGGCGGCCCTGGCAGACATGCAACGGGCCAAAAAGGCATTGACGGATTTGAAGAAGCTACCGAGTTCCTACGTCGGCGTACGTATTCAACCTCAGATAACGAAACGGCTCAAACGAGGTGATGTGACAAGTCCAGATGAGGATGTAACGCCAGGCGCATTGTCTGCCATCTTCGAGCTTGAACCAGACTTCGGCCTTGCCGCCGATTCACTCGAAAAAGACCGGCGATTGAAGTTTGCGGATTGGCTGTCCGACCCTCGCAATCCGTTGCCGGCAAGGGTCATGGCCAATCGCATTTGGCATTTGCATTTCGGCCAAGGGCTAGTTGCAACGCCGAATGATTTTGGAGTTAGCGGAGACCGTCCGAGCCATCCCGAACTACTCAACTGGCTCGCAGTAAAATTCATCGAAAGCGGTTGGAGTGTTAAGGCAGTGCACCGATTGATTGTCCATTCAGCAACGTATCGACAATCTTCAGCGTTCCGCGATTCGTCGTCAGCAATGGATGCCGAAAACAAACTTCTATGGCGGTTTGCACCGCGTCGACTTGAAGCCGAAGCCGTGCGCGATGCGATGCTCGCGGCAAGCGGTCAGCTGAATCCAATCGTCGGCGGTCCTAGTTTCCGACCATTCACGACGACTGATTTCAACGCTACTTTTTACACGCCCGTGGACCGATCCGAGCCTGAGTTCAATCGTCGCACGGTCTACCGAATCAACGTCAATAGCGGAAAGGATCCATTGCTCGATTCCTTCGATTGTCCGGATCCTTCCGTGAAAACTCCTCGGCGGAGCGTGACCACCACACCACTTCAAGCCCTTGAACTCATGAACAATGCGTTCATTCAACGCCAAGCAAGTCATCTGGCTGAACGCGCTATGCAATCGGCGAACAACGAACTGGTCGTTGCAATAGACAATGCATATCGCATGGCGCTTGGGCGTAAACCGAACGAGAGTGAAGTTGAGCGGGCATCGTCAGTCGCCATGGAACGTGGGCTTGCCAGTGTCTGCTGGGCTCTTTTCAATTCAACGGAGTTCATCTATGTCAGGTAATCGACCAAGCAATGTGCGTGGTAAAAGTGGCGTAGGCTTCCAGCCTGCGAATGGAGGACCACAGGCTAGAAGCCTATGCCACAAAATTTCGCTGAATGCATTGCCCCCGTTTCCGCGTCGCCATTTTCTTTGGCATTCAGGTGGTGGACTTGGGGCAATTGCGCTAGCGTGGATGTTGAATCGAGACAGTCTTAACGCAAACGAGTCCACACAAGGCTCGGCCCTTCGACCGCATTTTGCGCCGAAAGCCAAACGCGTCGTTCAGGTGTTTTGTGCGGGTGGAGTAAGCCATCTGGATACGTTCGACTACAAGCCAGAACTTGAAAAAATGGATGGCAAGTCGCTGGAGGGCAAAGGGGAGAATTTAGGATTTTTTGGTCAGCCAGGCCGCTTGATGAAGAGCGTGTATGACTTTCAGCAGCATGGGAAATCCGGCGCTTGGGTGAGTAGTCTTCTGCCACATTTGTCGAAGTGCGTGGATGATGTTTGTTTCATTCAGTCCATGGTGGCAAAGAGCAACAATCATACGCCAGCAGCTTTTCAGATGAACAGCGGCTTTACGCTAAACGGCTTTCCATGCATGGGATCGTGGGTTAGCTACGGACTTGGCACAGAGAACGAAAACCTTCCAGCGTTTGTTGTTCTGCCTGACCCTCGCGGGCTACCAGCCGGCGGTTCTATCAATTGGACATCTGGATTCCTGCCTGCAAATCATCAGGGCGTGGCTTTTCGAACTCAATCTGGCGAACCGGTGCCGGATTTGCAGACTCCCAAAAACACATCGACCAATGCGAGATTGGCCGACATGCAACTGCTGGCAACGATGAACCGAGAATTCTCAGAGGGGCATCCCGGTGACAATGCGTTTGCTGCAAGGTTGCGTTCTTATGAGCTTGCTGCACAAATGCAAGCGAGCATTCCGGAGGCCACTGATCTTTCGAGCGAATCGGAAATGACACAGAGAATGTATGGCCTTGATGAACCCGCCAACAAAGGATTCGCGAGGAATTGTTTGACGGCTAGGCGATTGCTCGAGCGTGGCGTACGATTCGTCCAGATTCTCAATGGAGGCTCCTTTGGTTCACCTCGAATCAATTGGGATGGGCATGAAAATGTCAAAGAGAATCATGACAACCAAGCCCAAACGATGGACAAACCGGTGGCTGCACTAATACGAGACTTGAAGCAACGCGGCATGCTGGAAGACACGCTTTTTGTCTGGTCGACGGAATTTGGGCGAAGTCCAGCCACACAAGGTATTGGTGCTCCGGGACGAGACCATCATCCTACGGCGTTTACTTGTTTTCTTGCAGGCGCCGGGGTTAAGAAAGGGTTGCGTTACGGCAGTTCAGATGAGATCGGGTATTTTACGGCCGAAAACAAAGTATCGATCCCTGACTTTCATGCAACCATCCTTCATCTGCTGGGCCTCGATCACCAGAAATTGACTTTCTATCACAATGGGATCCAACGTCGCTTGACTGACGTTCATGGTCAGGTAATTGAGGGGATACTAACCTAGTGCCACAGATTGGAATTAGCGTTGCAGAGGGGACTACTCGTTCCCAGGCTCTGCCTGGGAACGCACTGCCGTGGAGGCTCCTGCCTCCGGAGTTCACAAACTAAGGAGGCATTTCGGCGAGGCGGAGCCTCGCTTGCATTGAGTTACCAGGCAGAGCCTGGTAACTAGATTGCACAGTGCAACAAAACTTGCAATCCGCGACCTAGTTCCATCGCATTGTTCTGATTTTTTAATGTTTTGTTGGCTCTAAGTAAGCGCTCACCATGACCGGGGTTAGATTTTGGCGGCACGGGGTTGATTTGCGGGGTAGTTTTTGCTTGTGGCAACGTCGCCACTTTTTCAAAGACCAACTCAACTCGCGAGGCCATCGTGACCCGATCTCCAG
>JANLUJ010001349.1:0-3491 GCA_031363425.1 Pirellula sp. | reverse complement strand
CAAGGCTGCCTCGGAAATGAGTCTCTCGCCAGCGTCACTAGCAACCAACTCATCCACCAATTGCGATGGTGTCAATTGCGATGGTGTCTTGTCTGATGACTTGGAGGGCTCATCGTCCACTCGGAACATGCCGCCTCCCATACCGCCCATACCGCCGCCGCCCATACCGCCCATGCCGCCGCCCATACCACCCATGCCGCCGCCCATACCACCCATGCCGCCGCCCATGCCACCCATGCCGCCGCCCATACCACCCATGCCGCCGCCCATGCCACCCATGCCGCCTCCACCCATGCGAATGATTGGGACAACGAGGTCACCGACTGGATAAACCCGGACAACATTGGCCGAAGACTTCTTGCTGGTGATTCGCATTACTTCATCTTCAATTACATAAGTAAGCTGCAATGGTTCCAAAATTAGCTTGAGTGCCGAACGGAAAGTAACCGCGGGAAGCTCCAAGGTGATTGGTTCATCGAGTGTAATACTTTCTTCTTCAAGAGCTTTTTCATCGATAACAATTGGAATATCGTATTGTCCTTTGAGGACTTTCATTACTGCCCCCAATGGAGTCGCATTGAAGTTCACTTCGCCACGCTCATTGAGAGCTCGATAGATTTTGCGTTCAGATTCTTTACCTCCCGACAAATCGATCGATCCATAGCGTTCGAGACGGCGAGCGCTCAAGGCCTGCCAAACGTCTGCTGGTGGATAAACAATTGGTGGATCGTCAACGAATGGCACCAAAGCCAATTCATTCAAATACAGTGAATCGACAAATGCACGACTTCGTTTGTTGACGGCATCCATAATCAATTGATGGTTGGAAGCCATGTTCGACTCAATATTCGTAACTCGGTCAACGACCGAGTCGCGATCAATTGCTGTAATTTGGGGAGCAATTTCATTGTTCGCAGCGGAGAAGAGTTGCTGAGCCATCAATGAATTGTATCGCTCAACCAACTGCTGTACCGTTGCATTGCGGCGTTCTGTTTCGGCAAGCAAGCGTTTCGATGCTGACTGACTAGCTTGAACGGCCTCGGTCCGCGAAAGCTGTTCTCGCAAATTCACTTCCGCTCGAGCAGCAGCTTGAATTGCGGATGCAACTTGTGCGTCAAGTCGAGATCTTTCCGACGCATCGAGCTCGGGCGAGCGGCGAATCTGATCAAGCAATGACTTGAGCGAGATCTTGGTCGCAGATGGATCTCGACTCCTTCGAGCTTGACTCAATTCGTTACGGACCATCGACTCCATTTGCTGTGCCTTGACGCGTCGCAGCCCTTCGTCTTGTGCCAGTAAGTCGCTTGCGTCCGCCAATTCGTTGAATGGATCGTTGCCATCTAGCACCGAAGGTACAACGGATGTAGGTGTGTCACCGAATGGGTTACTCAAGGACGGTATCGTCGGGCTACGGCCATCTCCCAAGGCTGGCGATCGGGAAGTCGTCGGAGGATCTGCGAATGGATCCTCAGGAACCTGAGCCGATATAAACTTTACAATTTTTGGCGAGGCACTTGGACTCTTTACAGGTTTAACAGGCTTTTTGGCTTCGGGCTTTGGACTTTGTTCAGCCGCAGTCAAGATGTTTTGTGCCGCCAAATTGTTTGGTGATCGCTTGATCGCTTCTTTTGCAATATTGATCGCTGCACTAATATCACCTGAATTCAATGCAAATCTGGCGTCCTTAACAAGCTGATCCGACGAACTAGCAAGAACTATTCCAAGTTCTTGCAACGCTTCG
The DNA here is from genome assembly GCA_031363425.1 of Pirellula sp. GTDB lineage: Bacteria > Planctomycetota > Planctomycetia > Pirellulales > Pirellulaceae > JBKCUI01. The sequence goes on along the minus strand of JANLUJ010001349.1, from coordinate 1,750 downwards.
GAACCTGGCGTAGGCAACAATAAACCAGAATTTGGAGCGGCCTTCGAAACAACTTGTGCGAGGAAAGCAAAATCAGGATTCGATGGCTCGCTTTTAAGTTCCCATCGCATCGAACTCGTTTGTCCATCGACCACGCCTTCTACTAGCAGACTACCCTCGAGCGACTCCGATTGAAGATTCCCAACTAGAATTGAATCTCGGTCGAGACGGAGCGGCGGAAAGCGTCCCGGGAAATACTGTGCAACCCCATTAGGCCAACTCGATTTTGTAGGCCAGAACACAGGCTCCAGGGCCACCTTAGCCAAGGCATCGCCAATTTGCTGGCAAGTTGCATTCGTTATCGCTTGGCGAACGAAAACCTTTCCTCCAGTATGATTGGAAATCGTTGAAAGCAATTCACAGTCCGTTCTAGGACCGATAGCGAGTGCGCTAATGCTGGTTCGCGAATCCCTCAGTTCATTGATGAGGGACTCGAATTCCAATGTGTTTAGAAGATTGCAAAGATGCATTCCGTCACCGATGTAGACGATGCTCGCGTCAGGCTCTTTACCGAGCTCGCGGACCGCCGCCCGAATGGCAGCCGCTAGATCCGTTGTTCCCAATGGAACCCGCTTTTCAAGCTTCCTAAAACCCTCGGTCAATAAATTACTAGATGGTGCTGAAGCAGCCGACAAAACGACTGCTTCCACATCACAGGCAATAAGGCTTACCACCGATTTTTCTGGCAATGCTTCGACAATGGATTGTGCAACGTCGATCGAATCTGTCCGGAAATCACCATTCTGCGATGCAGAGGTGTCCACTATTACAGCGACACGCGGTGAGCTTTTGGCAACAAACGTTTGCGATGGCACTAAGCTCAACGCAAAAAGAGTCTTCCCCTCGTCCTTGTAGGTCACCAAACGATTATTCGTCGCTTCTGCTGTCGCGGCTGCGGGGCAAGTCCCAGCTACCAATCCCAGCCCAAGTGCGGACGACAAAGCAGCTGTGAAAAGCCGCTTCTGGACCTTTGAAAAACTAGAACTCAACATAGTAATTCGCTCCGATTTGGCTCGAACGGGTTTGCGGACGAAAGTCAACATAAATCTACCGACTACGAAAATTGACATTGGAATTTTGTTTGCCACTCAGCAAATCGTGCTCGGAAGGTCTCTCTAATCGTATTTCTGATCCAAACTTAAAGCCATAAAAAAACAGATCAAATCAACGATTATCCATCCTCGGCTGCCTGTCAGCCCAACGATGCAAAAGTGGAGTGCAATTCTCGAACCAAAATGCATAATTTGACAAGATTTCCAACTGGACGCGCATTTCAGAACGAAAAGACTGCAAAGACATTCGTTCGTTTTTGGCTGTTGAGAATTCGAGCATCAAGCGCCAAAACGATTAAGTGCGTTATGCAACTCCATGCAAATGCTTTCTAAGCAGAATTGAACACGCCCGTCGAAATCCTCCCCCAGCCCGATCCGAAGAATTGGAAAATCCGTCAAAATCCCCCAAACTGCTCAATCCTGCCCAGTCGAAAACCCGATGACCTCGCTAGGTATTTCTGGACCAATGAACTTTGCTGGGATATTCCATATGCTTCGAACAACCATTGTCAAAAATGATTTGGCCTGGGCATGGGTGTTGATCGCAACTCTCTTTGTTTCACGCCCCACCCTTGGTCAAGATGACTCAGGACAGGAACCGACATCGAAATCGAATAGTGGTGTGTTCGACCGACTCTTCGGAGCCTCGACTTCCAAAG
>JANLUJ010001331.1:0-10182 GCA_031363425.1 Pirellula sp. | reverse complement strand
GCCTATGCCACTTTTTGTCGTACCCAAAAATCTAATCTGGACAGAGCACTAGTTGAACTCGCAAGCATGCAAAACGTCCCTCAACTTCGCAAATTTAGCTAATGCGCATCGATTTAGTCATTACGGAACTGGACACCGGTGGAGCCGAAAAATGCTGTGTCGAATTGGCCCGCTTCCTTTCGCAAAGAGGGCACCAAATCCGCGTAATCGCACTTGGCCCAAGACCAGAGAGCTCGAAAGATTCTTTGGTTCAATTGCTTGAGTCGAACCATATCCAAACACACTTTTTGGGTGGCAAGGCTTGGTGGATGTTCCCCAAAGTCATTTGGAAGCTTCGACGATTGTTCAAATCAAATCGCCCCGACGTGGTCCAGTCCTTCCTTTGGCATGCAAACGTAGTGTCGGCGTGGGTCGCCCCATCGCTCGGTATTCCGTTTTTCGCGGGAATTCGCGTGTCTGAGCCACTAAAAAATCGGCACGCTCTCGATCGCTGGTCGGTATCCCGTTCCATTAAGGCTATTTGCGTAAGTCAAGGCGTCGCGGATTGGTGCGTGCAAACCGAAAAAATGGACGCAAGCAAATTGATCGTTATATCGAATGGAATCGCAATCCCTCGAGGTAAACAATCCATCCCTCTTGAGTCCCACGACGTCCCAGCCAACAGCAGAGTTCTACTCTTTGTCGGAAGGCTAGAACATCAGAAAGGGGTGGACATCTTGGTCCAGCGCGCAGAGGCACTCTTGAAAAGGCTGCCTGACCATCACCTCGTTTTCATTGGAATCGGTGACTTGCGGCAACTAGTCATCACGTTATCACGACAGCAGAATCTGAAGAGTCGGGTGCATTGTTTAGGACTGCGCAAAGACGTTCGGGACTGGATGGCACGTTCGGAGTTGCTGCTCCTACCAACCCGATACGAGGGGATGCCCAACGTAATCCTGGAAGCGATGGTCGAAGGACTGCCCGTCGCAACAACGCGTGTGGAGGGCGTTGCGGAGCTTCTCGGCGAACAGCTGGAAACTCAGTCGGTCGCACGGGAAGCATGGGACGATTTCTTCGAATTGGCTTTTTCACTGGCAAATTCGCCCGAGCTTCGGAAAGCAATTGGTTCTGCGAATCGCAATCGAGCAGAATTGGAATTTGCATTGACCGATCAGCTAAAACAATACGAAGCGCTCTACTTGCCGTTTGGTGCGTGCCGTTGAGTAAATACGCCGCATTAATACCTCGCCCTAAACTTCCGTGTGTTCCGTGTTTTCTGTGGTTTTTTAAAATGCTTATGCGACCACGGAAGACTCGGAACGAGAATCGACGATGTCAACTTAAATTTTTGGCTACGACGAAAAGTGGCATAGGCTTCCAGCCTGTGTTTCGATTCCAATACACAGACTGGAAGCGTTTGCCACCTCAAAACCAACTCCAATTCCTAATCTGGACAAAGCACTCATTTCTTGGCGGAATGGAGCCTGGGATCGCTCCGCTATGTCTGGACAAATCAATAGCTTGCGGGCTTGCGCGTCGTGCTATTGAAAAAAGGCTTGGGTCTAAAGCCCCAAGCCTTTGCGTTTTTTCCATTTCGCTTCGCAATAACTAAGCTCTGGCCGCGAGTTGTTTCTTGCGTTCCGAGATGATGTCGTCCTGCAAGCTTCGAGGAACTGGCGAATACTTGGCTAATTCCATCGAAAAGGTTCCCTGCCCCTTGGTCATGCTTCGAAGGTCAGTTGCGTAACCAAACGTGTTGGCCAAGGGAACTTCTGCACTGATGTAAGACACTCGATCCCGCGCATCGGTCTGTGTAACCAAACCGCGTCGAGAAATGATGTCCCCTACAACTGGTCCTTGGTCGTTCTCAGGGCATTCAATGTCGCACTTCATGATCGGCTCAAGCAACACTGGGTTTGCTGCTCGCATCGTTTCGCGGAAGCAATCGCAAGCTGCGATATAAAACGCGCGTTCGCTCGAATCCACGTCGTGATAGCTACCGTCCATCAGCTCCATCTTGACACCCACAACAGGGAACTCGGCGAGCGGTCCCTTGAGGAGTGAATCTCGGAAACCCTTTTCGACCGGGGGAATAAATTGCTTTGGAATTCGACCACCAGTTACACTGTCTTCGAATTCGAACGTAACTTCCCCTTCCGGGTTGATCGGTGTCAATTTGCCCACGATGTGAGCGTATTGTCCAGATCCGCCTGTCTGCTTTCGGTGCTTGTAGTTGAATTCCTTTTCCGCACCGGGCGTTTCACGGTAACTAACCTTCGGCGCTCCGACAGTCACTTCAACTTTGTACTCGCGTCGCATGCGTTCAACATAGATTTCTAAATGCAATTCACCCATCCCGCAAATGATGGTCTCGCTTGTTTCTTCGTCGTTGTAGACTTGAAAGGTTGGATCCTCTTTGCGGAAGCGATTTAGCGCTTTACTCATCTTGTCTGCATCTGCCCGACTAGCAGGCGTAACTGCAACCTTGATCACAGTCTGCGGGATGAACATACTTTCGAGCGTACAGTAATCGCGAGTGTTACTATAAGACTCACCACTTGCACAATCGATTCCCATGATGGCAACAATGTCGCCTGCTTCGGCTGTATCGACTTCTTCCCGTTTGTCCGCATGCATGCGAACGATTCGACTGAATCGCTCTTTCTTGCTAGTGCGCTGATTGATGTACATTTCACCTTTGTTGATCTTTCCTTGGTAGACCCGCATGAAGGTAAGTTGACCGAATGGATCTTCCACGATCTTAAAAGCCATCCCGACGAACGGCAGATCTCTATCAGGCTTGAGGTCCAACTTGACCGATTCGTCTCCGACTTTTCGCGCTTTGATTTCTCGCTCAAGCGGACTTGGCAGGTAGCGTAGAACGGCGTCCAAAAGGAGCTGCACGCCTTTGTTCTTATAAGCGCTACCGACGAAAACAGGGGTCATTCGCAGCTGCTGAGTCGCTTCCTTACAAACTTTGTAGACCAAATCCGACGGAACCTCTTCTTCGCTCAACAGCAATTCCATCATCTCATCGCTGTACATCGACAACGATTCCAGCATCTTCTGACGCATTTCTTTTGCTTTGTCGAGCAAGGCAGCGGGAATCTCTTCTTCGCGAACGATTTCCCCGTCTTTGCCATCGAAAAACGATGCTCGCATGGCGACCAAGTCGATAACACCCTCGAACGTTTCGCCAGCTCCGATCGGAATTTGCATCATGATCGCGTCCGCATTAAGCTTGTCCCGAACTTGCTGTGCAACTCGGTAAGCATCCGCTCCGGTACGGTCCATCTTGTTGATGAACGCCAAACGTGGTACGCCGTATCGACGCATTTGTCGATCCACGGTCAACGATTGGCTTTGAACGCCACCGACTGAACAAAGCACAAGGACTGCACCGTCGAGAACACGAAGCGACCGCTCTACTTCAATCGTGAAGTCGACGTGGCCAGGTGTATCGATTAAGTTGATGACATGGTCTTTCCATTGGAGCTGCGTCGCCGCACTGGTGATCGTGATTCCACGTTCCTTTTCCAGTTCCATGTAATCCATGGTGGCGCCGTCGCCATCGCCTTTGACTTCTTCAATTTTGTAGATTCGGCCTGCGTAAAACAGAACTCGCTCGCTGAGTGTTGTCTTGCCCGAGTCAATGTGAGCACTGATGCCAATATTGCGTAGTTTGGTTAGGTCCATACTCCACCCAGCGTTGTGCGTTTCAGATTTCCCAAAACGCAGCCTAAAAGGAAACAAAAATCGCCCAGCGAGTGCCAGTACCAACGTGGCACCTAGCGGCTGAGCGGCAAAATCCATAGTATTCAGCCAAAAGTGTACATTTTCCACGCTTTTACGAAAGGGCAAAAAGCGTTGCAACTCATTGGAGAAAGGACAATGGCAATTCCCACCGGTTCGCGCGTCCTCCTTTGGCCAATTACTCAATCTGCCAAGGCGCAAGCAAGCTAAGCAGCCCTAAGCCGTAAAACGTGTACTCAACGTCTTCGCCTGGATCGAGCTCAAAGCCAGCAAATCCACCATCCGCCCGCGCCATACCAAGTCCGTATCGCCACGCTCGTTTGGTATCGATTTTTTCTAGCGAATCTGCTTCCCACAAGGTGACACAGCTCGTAAAAGTGCTCAACAAGTCGGGCAGCGGCATCCTGGTGTTTGCTTGAAAGCCGCCCTCATCGCTCTGTAGCTCGGAAATGAATTCGGCCGCGTCTTTTGCCACGTTTTCCGGCAACGCATCCAGTGTTCGCAACGCACCTATTGCGGCCGCGGTCGGATTGGTGCCCGAGCGTTTGGCAACTCGGACCTCTAGAAACCCCCCGTCATCCCGCCGCTGCGAAAGTAAGAACTTGACGCTAGGGTCGTCGCATGGCAGGGGATGTTCCATCAGTTCCAAACAAATTGCCACCAAAAAGGTTTGGTACGTGCTCCCGATCGACGCTTGGGCCGTTCGCGCAAAGCCCCCATCTGGTTGCCGGAGACATGTCAATAAGTTGGTAACGCGACTTTGCCAATCGACCGCTATGCCGTTAAGCGGGTTCTTTTCAGTGGAGGCTTCTATCAGTGCCGCCCCATATACGAGCGAAAGCAAATCGATTACCGACTCCTGATGTTCGGTTCGAGACAGCAAGAATCGGCTCGCCGCATCCGCTACCTCTCCGGTAAGCAACCCTAAAATGGCGAGCGACCGCAGGGCAAAGCCCGAATAATAAAGGTCGCTATCGCCTTCACGACCGGACCAGCCGCCGTCGCTGCGCTGTTGCGACAATACAAACTTGGCATGCGGATCTCGAATGGAATCGGGCAACATGGCAGCGCCCGCTGTCAGTTGCAGCGTCAACCGCTGAAGATAACCCAATTCCATCATGATTCTAGAACAAAGCTGCGAGAGGTCGAGACTGGACGACTTTTGGGAGTAACCACGGAGTGAGACATATGCGAGACCAGAAGGAGTGTTGGCAGTATACTGAATAAACAACCGAACAACCAACCCTAACACCATTTCTCAAAGGTTTCACAAATGGATCGCCGCGATTTCCTCTCCACTTCGCTTGCAGCAAGCAGTTTCGCTTTAGCAAACTACCAGCCGACTCTCGCAGCCCTTGTCGACGCACCGACGAAGCGGGTGGGAGTCATCGGAACCGGTTGGTATGGCAAATGTGACCTGTTTCGGCTCCTTCAGGTTGCACCCGTTGATGTAGTATCGCTCTGCGATGTCGACAGCAAAATGGTTTCCGATGCCGCCGATATGGTTCAAGCAAAACAGAAAAGCTCGAAACGGCCACGCGTCTATGGCGACTACCGAAAGATGTTAGCCGAAAAAGATCTCGATATCGTTCTGATCGCAACTCCGGACCATTGGCACGCTCTACCCATGATCGAGGCGGTCAAGTCAGGGGCAGACGTTTACGTTCAAAAGCCGATCAGCGTCGACATCGTCGAGGGCCAAGCCATGTTAGCCGCCGCTAGGAAATACAATCGCGTTGTCCAAGTCGGCACGCAGCGTCGCAGTACTCCGCACTTGATGGAAGCAAAGAAACAGATTCTAGAGCCAGGTCTATTAGGCAAGATCTCTCACGCTGAGATTTATTGCTACTACCACATGCGAACCAAAGACAACCCGGCCGATGAAACCCCACCAACGACGCTCGACTATGAAATGTGGACAGGGCCTGCCCCAATGCGACCTTACAATCGACTGTGCCACCCTCGTTCTTGGCGAGCCTTCAAAGAGTACGGCAACGGAATCGTGGGCGATATGTGCATTCACATGCTCGATATGGTCCGCTGGATTATGGACTTGGGATGGCCGACCAAGGTGTCCTCGCATGGTGGTATCTTCATGGACAAGAAGTCCAAAGCCAACATCCCAGATACGCAAACCGCCACGTTTGAATTTCCTGAACTGAACGTTGTATGGACGCACCGCACTTGGGGCGATGCGCCGGACAAGGATTACCCATGGGGCGCAACGCTTTTCGGCGAAAATGGTACGCTCAGGATGAGTGTTCAGCGATATGACTTTACGCCACGCGGCGGAAATGCCAAACCTATCCATCGAGACGTAGTCATGGAACTCGAGCAGTATCCTGAGGACAAGACCGAAAAGGATCTTGAACAACATGTTGCACCGGCAATTCGAGTTCACATGCTGGATTTCTTAAAGTCCATTGCAGACCGATCGAAGCCCGTCGCGGATATCGAACAAGGGCACATTTCAACCGCCGCATGTATCCTCGCAAACATGTCGATGGAATTGGGACGGTCGTTGACCTGGGATCCAAACAAACACATCGTGGTGAATGACGAACAAGCGACGACCATGTTGCGCCGACCCTATCGAGCTCCGTGGATCCATCCGGAATCAAAGTAGAACAGTTGCCTCAACTGTTTCTGGAGCTTGCAAAAACCTAACTAAACGATTTCGGTTTGAACGCCAGAAACGTTGTTTACGTTCTGAGTCGCTTGACGAAGCCGATGGCGATAAAGTTGGTTGTTTGAGATTGAATGAATCGCGACGTGATCTGGAATACCAAAGCAGTTGAGGACAACTGCTCTACTCTGAGCTGTGACCTATCCACGATAAACCCACTACTTGTACTTGATCGCATAAAGCGCTTCGTACGAACGGATATACAAGACTCCATTGGACACAATGGCCGACGCTGTAATCGCTTCGCCCATCTCCATCGTGTTCACGATCTCGAAGTCTCTGCCGGCTTTGACCACCGTAAAATGTCCATCATTGGAACCAAAGTAGATATGGCCATCGGCATACATGGGACTACTTCGATGCTGCCCGGTGTAAGTACGGTTCATATAAACTTCGTTGCCCGTGGCTAACTCAACGCACTGCAGCTTGCCATCTTTGTTGAGCAAATAGACAAGTCCGTCGACGACTAGCGGAATAGAAACGTCAGGCGTTCTTGGCAGATTCCATGCGACCGCCGACGCTTTCGTTGAACTATCGCCGTTCAGTTCTGATGCCTTGATCGCGATGACGGGCCCTTCTTTGGCCGTAGGAAGAATGATCGTGTTGGTTTCGGGCGATACACAAGGAGACGCTACAAAACGAAAGGTTGCGTCATTTGGCTTGGAGTTGAGGTGGGTGGGACCATTCAGCATCCCAAACCGCCAAAGCTCTTTGCCTGTTTCTAAATCATGCCCAGTGGTGCAATCAGCCCCGTGCGCCACAAGGAACTTTAGCTTTTCATCGTCATAAATAAATGGTGAGGCATACGAGTGTTTGCACTCGAATTGGGCATCCGTTAATCGGTTAACCTCCCAAATCGTTTTCCCTGTAGACTTTTCGAGCTTGATGATCTTGCCCGTTCTGGATTGATCCTGCTTGTTCATACGTCCATGGATGAGTTGGAGATACAACGCATCGCCGTGAAGGACAGGCGTCGCGGTCATTCCGAATTGGATGTCCAGATTGCCGTATCGATCTGCGACATCAAACTTCCAAACCTCTTTGCCGTCCTTGGTATAACACCCGAGGATTCCCGTCCCAAAAAAAACCCAAACATGGTCGCCATCCGTCGAAGGCGATGGCGAAGCAGAATTCCCTTCGCCAGCCCGAGCGTCCTGATTCCCGGTCCCAACGGTTTGTTGCCAAAGTATCTTGCCATCTATCGTGCTGAGGCACATCAATACGAGATCCTTTTTGTCGGCGCTTGTTATGTAAATCCTATCGCCCCAAACGCATGGAGTTGCGCCTGCTTGGCCGGGCATCGGAGTACGCCAAGCAATGTTCTCAGATTTGCTCCATTTTGTTGGTATCTTTTTTTCGGTAGAGATCCCGTCGCTTTTTGCCCCTCGCCATTGTGGCCAGTCGTCGCCAAGCGATGGGGAGCAAAGGAGCATGACAGACAAGCAGACAAAAAGTGACAATCGCATAAGGTGGGCCATCAAAAGTTGGTGAATCGGAATAGGAAAGATTCGAATTTTTTTGACTATTGTAGCAAATATCAAATGTTGATGAACGAAGGAGGCAAGTGCAATTCCATCAAAGCTATGATTCTACCCCTGCTGCCTTCGCTTGCCGTCAAAACCAAAAGTACGCTGATAAAGGTTCGAACCAACTGATGAACTCTAGGACGAACGAGGCCCAAATTCTCCAACCAATGGGATCTAGGATGACGCATCCATTTTTCGTTGCGATCGTTTTTGTTAACTTTTTGACCCATTCTATTTCGGCTCAGGAAGGTCAAGAATACGAGTCCGTCATCCTTCAACTAATGCAGCAAGAAAAGGTCAACGGGCTAGCCGTTGCATTGATTGAGAAGGGACAAGCTTCTAAGGTGCAGGCATTTGGCTATCGTAACGTCGCCAAAAATCTTCCATTGACCATCGATACCATCATGTATGGCGCTTCTTTGACCAAGACTGCCTTTGCGTTCATGGTGATGCAGCTCGTCGATGAGGACAAGCTGGATCTCGATAAACCGATCGCCGAGCTATTGCCTCGACCGTTACCGGAATACGAAGACTATGCGGATCTACAAGGAGACGATCGCTGGCGGCTCCTAACTCCTCGGATTTTGTTGACACACACGACAGGTTTTGCCAATTTTCGTTGGCTCGAACAAGACAAACGATTGCGGTTTCATTATCGCCCCGGAACCCGATTTGGTTACTCAGGCGAGGGGCTCTACATCATGCAATTGATACTCGAAGACGGCCTCGGACTCGATGTCGGTGCCGAAATGGACAGACGGGTATTCAAACGGTTAGGGATGAAAAACACTAGCATGACTTGGAGGGAAGATTTCGCGAAGAACCTGGCCGATGGCTACAAGCTCGACGGCTCGATGCAACCCCACGATGATCGTAGTAGCGTCAGTGCCGCTGGCTCCATGGACACGTCCATCAGCGATCAATCGCTCCTTTGGTCTGGAATCCTTCGCGGCGACGGTCTCAGCAAAAAAGCGATGGCCGAGATGAAGCGACCACAACTTGCTATCACTTCAAAGAACCAGTTTCCGACGCTTTCCGAGATCCTCGCACCGGAAAACAGTAAGATCCGACTCTCAACCAGCATTGGATGGATTGCGTTTCAAGACACGAGTGGCCCAGCTTGGTTCAAAGGCGGACACAACGATTCTACGGGCAACATGGTCGTATGTTTGGAAGACGGTTTGCGATGCATAGTCCTCTTGTCAAACGACGTTCGAGCAGAAAAAATCTTTCCCGAAATCGTCGAGACGATTCTCGGTAAAAACGATTTTCCGTGGTCTTGGGAATACGATTGGCTCGAGCCCGCCAAGTAGATTCAATCGTTCCGTTTCGTAGCCACGTATCGTCCTGGCGAAGCGGTTTCGTTTACGTGGCTATTCATAGACGCCTGTGTGCATCAGGGAAGCTCTTTGATACTGATGTTTCGAAACTGCACTAATGATGGAGGGCTATTCCACTCTCCATCTTTCTTGCTTCCATGATGTTGCAGGCCGATTGGCCCTCGTAGCGGTAAGTCAGGAATCGATGCCTCTTTCACTACGGTTTCATTGTTTAGGACGACCGTGACGGTTTTATCGCGGACCGTTATTTCAAAACGATTCCATTTGCCGATCGGATTGTCAGCCTTCTTGATTGGAGTGACGGCTGCACGAACTTCCTTTGGCAAATTCATATCGCGACGCACTCCGTACATTTCCCCTGAGCCAATGGGCCAACACCAAATATTGACCTGATGCTTGAGACTTCCCCGCAACAAGATGCCTGAATCGGAATCCGGTATCGACAATTTAATTGGCTTTCCATCGGCATCAACCGCCTCCGAACCGTCTGCAAGGATTTGGGCGGCGTTTGGATTCGTATAGGGCGTTTCTTTAATGCGCCAGTCCACAATCAATTGAAAATTTCCATATTCACGTTGAGACCAAAGCGATTTTTCCCCTGCTGCTTCGCTCGCTGCGTCATAGTCCAAGACTTCGCTGGCCACTTTCCAATGTCCATTGTCTCCTAATGGAATTTTCCAGTTCTCCAAATCGATGCCGGTGAATAGTGGAACTCGCCCTTCGCCTGGAAGGGCGGTTTCCGTCTCCGTCGCGTTGGTCGTCGGCAATTCTTGGATCGTCAAATTTCGAAAGTGGCACTCGGACCCCTCCGATTCAAGGAAGATATAACCCTTGCGAGGCCAGCAATCTTTTCCGACGGAGACTTCCTTGCCGTTTACGCTCAAGCGAATCTGGC
>JANLUJ010001299.1:0-2133 GCA_031363425.1 Pirellula sp. | reverse complement strand
CGCTGACGCGGTGATGGAGATTTTTCTGGCAAGACTTCGAGATGTGGACGACTTCAGCATTTCGTATTCGGACTTCAATTTTTCGTTAGGGTCCTGGTACGCAAATGCTAGAATCTACGATGCTCAATCGAAGTTCAGCTTCAACGCAAAGACGTTACGTTCCAATGTACTTGCCTGCAGTACGCGCAATCCCTCTAGTGCCATTAAGGCTTATGCAAAAGAAATAAGAATTGAAAATGGGATTGGGAAACTTGACCACCGAAAGTTCTTCTACTTTCTTCGCAATCCGCTAGTTTCGGGGACGGCCAAGGAACGGAGGCCTGCCCATGAGGTGGATCTCATGAAAGCAAAGTCAGTAGCTGACTACTTGCAAACGGAAGCCGGGAAAAGTTTGGTTGCGGATCTTGGTGCTGCATTGGACGAGACTATCGAACGCATGTTAAAGGAACCAATTCCTCGCGATGGATACGATGATCCGTTCTCGTTTTCGTGGTTGATCTCCGATCGACTCCTCATCGTGAGATTCTTGAATCAGACGCCGAAGGACTTTGAGCCTGTTAGTAGTGCGTTACGATATCTTGCAAATATAGATACCAGTACATTTGGTCGGATCGTTGAAGAGGAAATTGCAGAGTTGGTTGGGTATGCAAACTATCCAATCGATCGCCTCCGATTGTTGGCCAAAGGACATGGGCGAGATCCGTTGGCGAAAAACTTTGTCGCTCGAATTTGCAAGGCGGATCCCTCGAGGTTTCAGACATATTTTCACACTCAATTTGCGCAGGTCAGAACTTGCGAGGATGCGTCAATCCTTTTTGGCCGTGATTATGACGGGCATCAAGGAAGTAATCCAGAAAACGTTTGGAACGCAATCCTTCAAGAGCTACTTGGCGATTCAGCCCCTTTTCGATCGCAAGTTGAGAAAGAAATGCGGAGAATCATTGAAATGGTGCGCAGCAATCGCGAAGAGACGAACGGCAAGCAAAAAGCCGACGCCTTGCGCATGCTATTGGAGCCGAAGTAACAAGTGTAGAACAGTTTTCCAAACTGTTCCGCCCTGCAATAGAATCTGCAGACTGGTCCGAAGACTTAAGTCACTAGTAGGTCACTCTTGCCGAGAGTGACTTTGCAGTGTATGCGAGGTGCCATCCGGCAGGCTCATCAATACTCTGTACTCGTGCTCAGTCCGTAGGACAGTGCTCATTCTAGTGCTCGACGGATCTGATGGTTTCGAGCACGGGCACGAGCACCATATCACTGAGCACGAGCACGATTGAAAACAAAAAATATGGAAAAGTCGCACCCGGCAGGTGCGACCTACGGCGGATCACTACCTCGCAAACGTTCTCTTCAGCAATTGGCTAATCGATCGCACGCCTTCGTTTCGCAACAGACCTGCTCGGTAAATTCGACCAGCCAAAGTTACAATTCCATAGGTCGACACAATCATCACCAACGCGGCCAATGGCGGTTGCCAAAACGGTACGGTCGTACCCGATGCGAGTCGCAAGACCATCATCATGGGACAAGACGGTGGGAAGAAACTCAACGTAGTCGCGACGAGACCATTGGGTTCTCGAATGGCGATAAACCATACCATCATTGGTGCCATCAATACTAGCCAAACGGGCAACAACAACGTTTGCGCTTCCTTGAGTTCGTTGACCGATGCGCCGACGGTTAAGAATATTGAACTAAAGAACAGGACTCCAAGCAATTGAAAGAGCAAGAACCACGGCAGTACGCTCAGGGGAATCTTATCTGCAAATCCCTGGTAGTTCAGAAAAAACAAGCCACCAGCGCCATAGAGAACGAAGATGACAAGCGATCCTGCAACGTTTCCGAGCAACTTGCCTCCCATGAGCTGCGACGGAGTCACCGAGCCCAATAGCACTTCGCTGATTCGGAGGCTTTTTTCCTCCATGGCGCTCTCCAGCATAGGTTGGGCGGCCATGAGGATGACCATGAACATGAGCATCATCACCCCGAATGGCAGGAACATGTTCACTAGCGAATCGACTACCGAATGATCGTCCGACTTGCCTGCGTCGGATGCTTTGATGGGCATACTTGGCAATAATTCAACTCTCGCATCAATCTGCGCAAAGATTTTCGGATCGATCTTGTCCAAAC
>JANLUJ010000133.1:0-2921 GCA_031363425.1 Pirellula sp. | reverse complement strand
GTCAAGACAAACGACACGCGGTACCCCGCGAGCAACTTGCCCCACATGATCTCCCATGAAGAAATCGTCGTCGTCAACAGGAGATCTAAGGTCTGCCGTTCGCGTTCACTGGTTATGCTGCCTGCCGTAAAAACGGGTGCGGCCAAGATGTTAAAGACTAGCACGTAGCCAACATAATAGGACGCATAGTTTGGCATCAGGAACAACAATACGGCCATCAACGGAATCGCCAAAACCATGCTTAGTTGGATAACCAGTCGCAGCATGAGTGTCCCTTGGCTAAAAAGCTCTGCGTGCATTTCTTTGTCGTACACCGGATTGGCGTTGTCATCCATCAATGTCTTGCGCCGAGGCGGCGCGAACAAATTGTCAGGGAACTGATCTCGCTGAATCACGAGTCCGACCGCTTCGCGTTGTTCTTGGTCTAGATCGACAACTTCGCTTCCTTGGCTTCCAACGTCTGGTGGATAAAGCAACCTGCGGGCCGTCACGGCTAGCATGGCGAAGCCCGAAAAAAAACAAATGGCTGGAACAAAAGTAATAGTGATCAATAGCCGCAAGTCCCCCTGCGGGGCAAGCAAGAGCCACGAGACAACTCCAACAATCAAGATTGGCAAGATCAAAACGTAGCTCACCACCAACGAGGCGCTGGTGCGTTTGAAATAGCTCGAGCAATATATGCTAATCGATCCGAACAGAAAAATAGCCGATAACAGACCCACATAGGCCGCTAAAAGTTCGTAGATTGAAACACCACCAAGCGGCAGGCATAACATGATGATCGGCAAAGAGCCGGCCACCAATACGACCAAGTGCGCCAACGCCGCAATGAGCTTGCCCGACACGATCACCCAAGGTCGGAGTGGACTGGCTAGCAGCATTTCATAGGTCTTACGCTCTTTCTCGCCAGAAATAGCACCAGCCGTAAAACTTGGAGCCATGAGCGACGCAATTGCAAATTGCCCAACGAAGAAAAAATCGACCAATCGCTGCGCAGACGCGGATTCTCGACTCAAATCGATTTTGGTATCCCGCGGGTATGCAATCAAAACGACAGCGGCCAACGCTATCTGATACACGAGCATCAACAGAAAGGCCCGCGGCGCCCTAAGGTTGGAAATCAGCTCGCGTTGCAGAACAGGGTTGTCAAGAGCGAACATAGGCCAGATGGGTATAGTAGTGGGCGAGAAAAACGTTCCGGTTTCTTAGCCCCCAGTCTATCCGCTTAAGCACGGATTGTTCAGCGCCGCATCAGCTTCATGATCGATTCTAAGCAAAAATTTCCAATGTTCTTGGCTAGCCAGATTGGCTTAGGGGAGCGGCAGGATGAAAACTACATACCAACGGTTCTAATGGGAGAGCGAGGCTCCTGCCGAGCTTTGCATTGGTTCGGCAGGAGCCTCTCCCTCCCGGTATAAACAATGTTGCCGCTGGCCTTAGGGCTTAGTGCGGCTATCTATCGCTCTACCATTCTTTCGACAAATCGAGGTGAGGAGCAAAGGGATAGTCTACGGGCGTGTAAGGTATCAGTAGCTCAGGGGTCTCCAATTTTTTGTGATCTCCATGTCGTGAAGTCAGCAATCGATCCAACGCACCTGCCATTAACAACGTGCGTTCAACTGGATAAGCAGGAAGGCCTGTCTGAATCATCTTCTCGATCCCCTTTAGAAGATAGGCGAAATGGGGATACCTTGGTTCAGGACGCTCTTCGGCGCGCACTGCGATGACCTTTCTATTAACGATTTTGATGGACGCAGAGATACCGCTGGCTTTACCAGACAACATGAGTACTGGCACTAGTAAACCATCATCGTATTGGATCAAAAAAACGGCTCCGTCGTTGCTTGAACCTTCGAGGACCGCCTTTCGATCGGTGCCGCTTGCCGTTAACGCAGCATCGAAGAGCTCGTCCCGAATAGTGCCTTCGCGTAGTAGTCGCGGAATTGATTTGGTTGGTAAACATTGCACCCAACGAATACCCTTCTCAGCTTCTATTCTCCGTTCCAAGAAAGCCTGCAAGAATTCTAGGGTGTGGAATCCGTAAATATCCAATCCTGAGTACCCCACTCCCAAACAAGCTTCAATGTGGCTTCCCCAAGGGATCGTGACATCAGGATCGCGAAAGCTCACGGGTAAAGAAGAGCCTGCCATCCATGGAACTCTCAAATCTTTTGCTCGATCGTACATCCATTTGGCATCAGACCATTCTGGACCAGGGTGCTTGTCATTAAAGACAGGGACGACTTTACCGCACTTGGAGAACGTTGCGGTGATTTCCTCGAAGAACCGTCGTCTAGGGTAAAGATGTTGTTGTTTCTCGTTCGTGGGATAGTCCCCATGCTCGCCGATACTTAGTACACCATCTACAGCAACCGAATTGGTGCCGAGCGTAATGGCGTCACGAATCGTTGAATAGATTGGGAACTCATACTTTGCGCTGAGAGCTCTGGAGAGATCATCCGCGGGAAATTGATCCACGTACAGCGACGCCAACCGTAGCGAAGGCCCCTCTCCGCCATCTTGCTTCCAGCCCTCCAGTATCTTCCCAATGAGTACATCCGAATGGGAATTCCTCCGATACACCGTAACGACAGCTGCTACGGATTTCTTTTCAACAAGTTGAGCTGAAAGCAATTGCGAAGAAGCCATCGCCGAGCTGAAAGCGATCAGAAACTCGCGACGACACATCTCGAAAGCATGTTGAGCCATCATCAGTCCTTGGTTCAGGGATTCTCCAACTTGCAACGGTCGAGTCCGATGCAAATTGATTTTACACAGCACTTGCCATTGTCAATAGAAGCCAGTGTACTAAATGAATACGTATCCGGAGCACTATCAGATATTTGTCATTGGATTAAACGTTTACGACTGTCTTCTCCACTTTGACGGATTTTTTGCCCGAAGCCCGGGAACAAAATGGC
>JANLUJ010001251.1:0-3785 GCA_031363425.1 Pirellula sp. | reverse complement strand
GGATTGGCTGCACAACTCACTGCCCCTAAAACTTTGCAACAATCCTGAAACTGGCGATCATTGCCAACTGCAATAATGATATATCCATCTTGGACCGCAAAGACTTGATAGGGCGCGATGTTGGGGTGAGCGTTACCCAGACGCTTTGGTGCAGTACCCGATGCCAAGTAATTCATCCCTTGGTTGGCCAATATGGATGTAGCGACATCGAAGAGCGACATGTCAATGTACGCGCCTAGTCCCGTCGAATTTCTGCGAAGGAGCGCTGCCAATATGGCCGTTGAGGTGTAGACTCCAGCAAATAAATCAACCACCGCGACGCCGACTTTTTGCGGTCTTCCGTCAGGTTCGCCAGTAATATCCATCAGGCCCGACATGCCTTGTAGGATGTAGTCATAGCCCGCTCGTTGAGCATAAGGACCATCTTGTCCGAAACCGGTGATCGAGGCATAGATCAAGCGAGGATTCAATGCCTTGAGAGATTCGTAATCCAATCCATGGCGTTTCAAAGTATCAAGCTTGAAGTTCTCTATTAGCACATCGGCTTGCAATGCTAAGTCCATTAGGACTGATTGGCCTTCGAGTGTCGTGAAATCTAGGCAAACCGACCTCTTGCCTCGATTGGTGGCATGAAAATAGGCAGAGCCCCATAGTTGGCCTTGAGCGTCCTTTATGAAAGGTGGCCCCCATTGTCTCGTGTCGTCCCCCAGCCCTGGTCGTTCAATTTTCAGCACTTCAGCCCCAAGATCCGCCAGAATCTGTCCGCACCACGGGCCCGCAAGAATCCTTGCTAGTTCCAGGACTCGCACTCCGCTCAGAGGTTTCCGTTCAGTGTTCAAGTCTTATATTCCAAAAGCCTGGAGCCCCGTTTGGGCACGTCCAAGGATGAGCGAATGCACGTCTTCGGTGCCTTCGTAGGTATTGACTGTTTCAAGGTTTTGCGAATGTCGCATGACGTGATATTCTTCATGGATGCCGTTTCCTCCGTGCATGTCGCGGGCCATTCGGGCAATGCTGAGGGCCTTAGCACAATTGTTCCGTTTTATGATCGAAATCATTTCCGGCGCCATCTTATGAGTGTCAAACAAACGCCCAACGCGTAGTGCGGCCAAAAGTCCCAAGGAAATTTCTGTTTGCATGTCAGCCAATTTCTTTTGAAACAATTGAGTTTGAGCCAAAGGGCGGTTGAACTGAATGCGGTCTAAGCCATATTGACGCGCTCGGAACCAACAATCCTCCGCGGCCCCCATGACTCCCCACGCAATACCATAACGTGCGCGATTCAAACAGGAAAACGGTCCCTTCAGCCCCGACACATTTGGCAATAGATGTTCCTCACCGACCTCCACTCCTTCCATCACAATCTCTCCCGTGACAGATGCTCGAAGGGATAACTTCCCATGTATGGTGGGCGCCGACAATCCCTTCATTCCCTTCTCCAATACAAAGCCTTTGATGGCACCACCATGCGCTTGGGATTTTGCCCAAACCACAAAAACATCTGCGATAGGCGAATTAGAAATCCACATCTTGGATCCTTTGAGTAGATAGCCACCATCTACCTTTTCTGCAGTAGTACGCATGGCACCTGGGTCAGACCCCGCATCGGGTTCCGTCAACCCAAAACAACCGACCCATTCACCCGTAACCAGCTTGCGAAGATACTTTTGTTTTTGCTCATTCGAGCCAAAGGCTTCGATCGGATGAATTACCAACTACGACTTCACACACATCATCGACCGGTAACCGCTAAAGACACGTTCAACTTCGCGAGCGATCAATCCATACGCTACATACGATGCTCCGGCTCCACCGTACGCGTCGTCTAATGTCGCTCCCAATAGTCCGATTTCCCCCATTTCATCAAATATTGCGCGTTCCGTGATTTCATTCGAATAGGCTTTTATAACGCGTGGCAGCAATTTACCTTGTGCATACGTTCTAGCAATATCGCGAATCATCTTCTCTTCGTCAGAGAGCAGTTCCTCGATGAGAAATGGATCTTCCCATTGAAATGACGGAGATGTGGAGCTCATATTCGGATATTTCTAGGTGTGAGGTTCTAGTCCATGCAAAAGGGCCATCCCAGACGCTGCCAGTGCAAGAGCCAAACCCGCGACGTCGATAACCTAGTATAACAATCTTGCGATGCCAAAGGATGCCCGGCAGATATACGGTGCAGCCAGCAGAAGGCATCTGGGATTCCGAAATACCGCAGGCTTGCCCTGCTGGATCATTCTGTTTTAAGGCTACACGCGAGCGGACTCTGCGCGCAGGATACTGAAGTTGCAGCCATCCAGTAGCATGGCCCCCTGGGCAGTGGTATCTCGGGCCTGGGCCAAGCTACTTGACGGGATTGCCGATGCACAATCACGGCCAGCGTATAGGCGTAGGAATGGTGTACAATCGCAGCATGACTCTTAAAAGATCGAATTTTGATACGCTTGTCGGGCTATCTGATGCAGAAGTTGCCAAGCAATTTGTGAAGCACGGATTCAACGAACTTCCTACTTCGAAAAGCAAAAGTATTTTGCTTTCGGTACTTGGGGTCGTCCGAGAACCCATGTTTCTACTTCTTCTTGCATGTGGAATACTCTACATGCTTCTCGGCGATGTTCAAGAAGCTCTCATGCTACTGGGCTTTGTCTTTGTAGTACTTGCAATAACACTGTACCAAGAACGAAAAACGGAAAGAGCTCTTGAAGCCCTGAGAGACCTGTCCAGCCCTCGAGCACTCGTCATTCGAGAAGGTAAACGAAAACGTATTGCCGGGCGTGAGGTCGTTCCCAACGACGTAATTGTTTTGGCCGAAGGAGATCGCGTACCCGCTGATTCCGTGGTGATGAGTTGTGAGAATTTGTTTACAGACGAGTCCCTGCTTACCGGTGAATCAGTGCCTGTTCGAAAGCTTGTATGGGATGGCCAACTTGAGATGACGCGACCGGGTGGCGACGATCTTCCGTTTCTTTTTTCCGGCACTCTGGTCGTGCAGGGGCAAGGAATCGCCAAAGTAAAATCGACGGGGATTCACACGGAAATGGGCAACATTGGCAAGGCGTTGCAATCAGTTCAGGTTGAGGGCACCAAGCTACAAAACGAAGTTGGGTTATTGGTGAGCAGAGTTGCCATTCTTGGCTTTTTTCTTTGCGCCATCGTTGTCGTACTCTATGGAGTTACACGGGGCAACTGGCTTCAGGGATTCCTAGCGGGCATTACCCTAGCTATGGCGATGTTGCCAGAGGAATTCCCGGTCGTGCTTTCCGTCTTCATGGCTTTGGGTGCATGGAGATTGTCCAAGATCCACGTGCTGGCACGTCATGTTCCCGTGATTGAGACGCTTGGTTCGGCAACGGTCCTATGCGTCGACAAAACCGGAACACTCACCGTCAATCGAATGTCGATTCGCACACTGGCAGTCGACGGGAAAGTCCATGACGTCGGGCCAACTAGCACGCAATTCGATTCGACACTACCCGAGGAATTTCACGAGATCGTCGAATTCGGAATCTTGGCCAGCCAGCGCGACCCATTCGATCCCATGGAGCAAGCTTTTCATGAACTTGGAAATGAACGGCTTGCTAAGACTGAACATTTGCACACAGATTGGTCTTTGGAGCGAGGCTATGCCCTTTCACCAAGTCTATTGGCTATGTCACATGTTTGGAGGTCACCGACTGGTGCAGAATTGATTCTCGCAAAGGTCGGCGACGGCCTCCGGAGCGCCTTTGGTTGCGAGAATCAATTCTGCACCAGTCGGTGACCTCCAAACATGTGACATAGCCAAT
>JANLUJ010001244.1:0-2988 GCA_031363425.1 Pirellula sp. | reverse complement strand
CCGGCTACTGTCTTCAATCCTTATCGGGATAGAAGCGGAGAAATTATCAAGTGAAATGCATACGCAAAACATCATGTCAATACCGAACTTTTAGTACTGTTATGGAACTCTGGGACCTCGACGCGATGGGCCCCCGTTATTGCTTTCCAGTCTTTGTCTTGCTCGTTGAGGATCACCTAAATCCAATAGTTCACGATAGTCTGGACGGTCTTCACCGAGTTTGGCGTATACGTCGAGTGGAGTATCTTTGTTTGGAAAAAGCCAAGTATTGAGTACCTTAATTTGTTCGTCTTTGTTGAATCCCTCGATCAATTTCTTGGCAGTCGGTGTAAGAGTGGAAGCCAGCTCGGAGATCAGACTCTCTTGATCTTCGAGCTCAATTCTCCTGAACAATAATCGTCCAAGCAGTTCTTTCGTCAGCATTTGGCGGTCAGGCAAGATCGTTTGGCGGTCGGGAATGACGGCGAGCACCAACGCTGGGTGGAAGGTTGAGGTATCCCACTTCTCGAGTGCAACTTTATCAGAAGTTGGAATATGGGCGGCATAAAAAACCGCTGCTTTTCTATATAGCTGTTCCTTTATAAACTCATATCGTTGATCGGATTTCATCTGGTCCATTTCGAGTCGCTTGTAGCTCGGGATGCTATCTAGAACCAAGCCGATCAAATGAATGGTTTCCTGAATCTGTTTGCGATCAGGTCGGATTTCGATTTGCGATTCCATGGCTTGATAGCGATTCAGAGTGTCGCGATCCAGTTTCTTTGTTAGCTCGCGTCCGCTCTCCAGTCTTGATATTTGCATTGGAGTTAAGCTCTGCACCCATGTCTTACGGTCCCACACGGTGTCTGGCGGTGGAGGCACTAGTTTTTCGCCAAGGTTGTCCCTCAGAATAGCGATGATCTCTGTTTCTTCGCTAAGCTTGATTGCTGTTTTAAGCTCATGGACATCCTCTAACCCGCGAACGTCAGCGAAGAGCCCTAAATTTCGCACATCACGTCGTGCGTTGACAAAACTAATCGTGCACGCAGTCAAAGAACCCAGGATAGCCAAAGCGCCAAGCAATCCTAAAATACCAGGCCAACCCCACCAATCGATGGGTGTCGATGGAGCCTTGATCTCCTTTCGTTTGGTAATCGAGTCGGTTCCCGACAGATCCCTGATCACCAATTCCAAAGTACTTTTAGTGAACCGTTGGTTATGGGGAGTCTCCGGTATTTCGTCCAGCAAATCGTAAGCCTTGCGCAACTCCGCCAAACGCAATCGCAGCCTTTCGTCATCAACGAGGCTTTTCTCCAATGCCGCCGCGTCCGTGGGAGACAACTCTCCATCTAGGTAGGCCGTCAACTGTTCATCGACAGTTTCGATGTCCGGGAGATTCATTCCTTGATATTCCCTTGGGCGGAGTTCGTTGGATGTGCTGCATTTGCTGCAGCTGTTTCAGGAGGAGTTCCGTCTGCTACGTAGGGTTCCAAAAGGTTTTTGAGGTTCACTCTGGCTCTGCTTAAAAGAGACTTAATTGCTTTCACGCTAAGGTCCATGGTTTCGGAGATTTCTTGGTAACTCATCCCCTCGAATTTGCTTAACATCAGCGCCGTTCGCTGACGTTCCCCCAACGCTTGGAGCGCCTGCAAAACGACCGCTGCTCGCTCGGAGAGATCGATGCCTCGCGAAGGCTGAAAGCCACTTGGGGCAATCGCAATCCTCTCCATGACGAACTCAGAAGACGTACTATTTTCACTATTCGATAGCTGATATTCGCGACGATGGGAGGTATCTCGGACATGGTTAGATGCAATATTATTCGCGATACGATAAAGCCATGTCGTAAATTTTGCGGTGGGCATGTAGGTTTTTCTCGCCTTGTACACCCGCAAGAAAACATCTTGGGCCAAGTCTTCAGATTGTTGGACGTTGTTGACCCAACCACGCATGAAACGCTGAATCTTGCCCTGATGCCTATCGATTAGAATCTCGAACGCGACGGCATCATCGTCGCGAACGCGCAGCATCAACCCTACGTCAGGGTCGGCGGCTGCATTTTCCAACGGATTCGGCGAATTGGACAAAGTATTCTGCGAAGCAAAAGTTAGGTAACTGAATTAATTTAACCCAAACTGGCAACAAAGGTTTTGACTGCCTTTGAATCTTTTTTTTCCAATTACACATACTACCGTCTTTCTACAATCCATTTCCACTACAGCACGACATTGATTCGCAGGACGTGTCCGTCCGGATGCCTGAGTCGAAACTCCCTCGATCCCCACGGTTGATCCGTTATTGGCAATTCAATTTGCATGCCATTTTCAACTGCCGCTTGATGCAATTCCTCTAAATCCTTGGGAGTCGACGCCCAGATGCTGATCCAATTACCACCGATTTCGTCGCAGGAATTAGCCTGCATGGGCAAATCTCCACCTCGACAACCTTGAGAATCCAAACATAAGAATATTTGCACGCGGCCGCTTCCTACGCCGGCAAAGTCTGCGACTCCATTATCGTCCCGATCAGCCATGTCCTCGATTACGCCACCACTATTCCATGTAAAGGTGCGCTGCCAGCCAATCTTTTCGAACCAAGCAATGCTATCGGGAACGTTTGAGACGTTCAAAATGGGCGTGATGAACTCGATTTGCGGAAGCACAACCAATCTCCAGATCAAGTTATGAAAGAGTCAGCCCGAACACAGACTGTCGATTAACCCGCCTTCCACTCATTATCCTAGAAACGTGCAAAAATGTCGCGATTTTTTTCGGTGAACGATAAGTAAGCGAGTTGACTTTCACTTTCATCGCGCTACCATCCCCGGCAACCGAAGTAGCTATCGTTTTTTTGCCTTAAACCACCAGGAATCTTTTCCATGCGTCGACGTTCATTCTTGGCAATCGGAGCGACCGCGATCGGAATCGGTAGTGTAGGACGTTCGATTCTAGGGGACGAAGTCATTTGGCAAGGTTGGCGTGGGCCGAACCGTGATGGCTTGTTGAAGGG
>JANLUJ010001211.1:0-5912 GCA_031363425.1 Pirellula sp. | reverse complement strand
CCAGCAATCAGTCGTAACACCGATCTCATCGACATTGCTTGTGATGATGCGTCAAATGTCGACGCGAACTGTCTGGCGGACGCGAACTGTCTGGCGATTGAGTAGAGCCAGCTTGACGCTTTCGGTTTCGGTGTTCTTGCTGTTGGCGCTTGTTCAGCTCACTGTTGCACAGTCCTCAAGCGTCTCCGAATTTGACAAGACAATCCAACCGATGCTTCGTGAGTTCTGTCAACGATGTCACAACGAAGACAAAGCGGAATCGGGTATTCGCGTCGACGGACTGATCTCGGCGTTTCCTGACAGTCAACTTTTTCTTTGGAAAGAAATTCTAAAGCAGGTCGTCGACGAATCGATGCCGCCAGAGGAGGAACGCAAACCCTCCATGGAACAGCGACATGCACTTGCGGGTGCCATTCGCAGCGAAATGGATGCCGCGATGAAGCGGAACAACCAAAAAAACGGGTCCATTCGGCGATTAACGGTTTCACAATATCGGAGGACTCTCCGAGAACTACTCGGCATAGAGGAAAATGTTGCGGAAATTCTTCCCCCTGATGGCATTTCGAAGGATGGATTCGCTAACAATGGTCAAGTCATGGGACTGACACCTCTCCAATTGGAATACTATTTCGAGATCGCTGACAAGGCTCTTGACTTGTGCATCGTGGACGAAAAAACCAAGCCGTTGATTCAAAACTTCCGAGTTGACCTAGGCAAAGGTGTCAACCCCGATCCATGTCCCGACAAGCTTGTACTCGGTGCCAACAATTTGTTGCTCGACAATCAAGATTTTGTTGTCACGGAGTTAACTCCTCAGAAGGATTTTGCGTTCGAACCGTTTCGAATGCGGACAGGGTATGATTTCATCGAGGGGTACGCCGGCAACGATACCGTTCGTGGGTGGCGCAAATACGACAGCATCTACCATTCCGTGTTTGCCTGTATGCGAGGGACGGAAGGGTATCCGAAAGGGGATGCCTACCAAATGGATCCAATCGGTTTACTGCTAAGGCCCGCAATTCCAAGTTCCGAGATTTGGGAACAATCAAGCACCTATGGCCCACGAGCGAATTTTAAAGTATCGCTACGTGAGCTTCCCGAGCATGGCAATTTTCGAGTCAAGGTTAGAGCTTCCCGTTCTGAAGACGCTCTCATAATCGGCGATGACAGCAAACCGATCCAAAACGATTCGAAATCGATTGTGGCGTCGGCTGAAACCATGGCCAATTCCGCGGAAGCAGAGATCGTTCTGCCACATGCGGGCATCTACCAGATTGATTTGTACTATAGGGCACGAACTGTCCCAGCAAAAATTGAGAAAAACGAAAAAGTGAATGAACAGGCGAAGGTTGAGAGATCTGAGTCTTGGAACCTATCAATAAACGGTGCAACCTATGCGAGAAAGGTACCCATCGCCGAAGCCATTCTGGATGAAGCATCTCTGCCATTTTTGCGAATGCGTTTGCCGCAAGGCGCGATGAAATGGAGTGCGTTGGTTGGTAAGCATGTGTCCCTCGATCGGGCGGTTTTCACTCCAATTGGCGAAGATAGTCACGCTGGCCAAGACTTCCATGCGTTTGAAAGGCGAACGCCTTGGGTAGGAGTTCATATGGGACTGCGTAGAGATTGCGGTAGCACGCTCGAACAGGTGGGCGAACCACAGCGGGTATTTGCCCGCGAAGCGGGCGAGTTCGTGTTTGAAGGTGCGATCCAAAATTTCCCGAGTCCTTTCGTCGAAAAGGACAATGTCAATTATTTGGCCGGCATTCGTGAAATCGGGGTTCGGAACGAATACACCGACAGTCGCGACATGCCGAGGCTTCGGATTCATTCAGTCGAGTTTGAGGGGCCCCTGTATTCCGAATGGCCGCCAAGACATCATCGAAATATTTTCATCGACTCTCCGAACCGCAGCAATCACGCGATCTACGCGAAGGAAGTTCTACATGCATTCATGACCAGAGCCTATCGGCGGCCCGTCTCGGAAACCGAGTTGTCCATGATTGTGAAAGTTTGGAAGAAATCTTTTGAAGAGAATCATGACTTTCAGCGAAGCATTCATGATGCCTTGTTGGTTGTATTGACGTCGCCCCAATTCCTGTTCCTAATCGAAAGAAGCGAATCACCCGAATCTGAAACGATTGCTCCCTTTGAACTCGCCTCCAAACTTTCCTATTTTCTTTGGAATTCTCCACCAGACCGGCGGCTACTGGAATTGGCCAATGCAGATCGGTTGATTGGTGCGCTCGATATCGATATCGAAATCGACCGCATGATCGCAGATGCGAAGTTCAGCGAATTTACACGAGAGTTTGCATCGCAATGGTTAAGCCTCGACAAGTTCGATGTCGTCGAAATCGACGAAAAAAGATTCCCGCAATTGACTCGGTATACCAGGCAGCAACTTCGTAGAGAGCCAGTTCAATTCCTTCAGTATTTGATCGAACAGAACTTGCCCTTGAGCAATATTGTTCAGTCGGACTTCATATTGGCGAACGATATTGTTGCGTCGTACTATGGTCTAAGCGAACGCATGGAAAGCGGATTTGATTTCATGCCGCTACTGCATGGTCAGGAGTATTTGGGCGGTGTACTTTCCCAGTCCAGCATACTTGCAGGGTTGTCGAACGGTCGAGAATCCAATCCCGTCAAACGAGGAGCATGGTTTGCGAGGAAGATGATTGCGGAACCACCTGATGATCCGCCACCCAACGTCCCTGAACTAAAAGATGACGTGGGGGGGCAAAAGCACTCACTTCGAGCGAGGCTCGAGATGCATCGAAGTCAAAAAACATGCGCCAAATGTCATTCTGGTATCGATCCCTGGGGCATTGCCTTCGAAGGCTTCGACGCGGCGGGTTCGATTAGAAGGGAAGCCGTCGATTCGCAAACGAAATTGCCTGACGGTACCGAGTTGCAGGATTTCCCCGCCTTCCGTGAGTATCTGATCAACCAAAGGATGGATCGGATCGCATTTAGTTTTCTAAAGCATGTCGCGTCCTATGCAACTGGACGGAGCCTAAGCTACAACGAAATTGCATTCTTGGAGGACGCAAGCCTAAAATGGAAAGACAAGGAGTATCGAATGCGTGATATGATTCGATTCATTGTCAAAAGCGATTTATTTCTTCAAAAGTAATGGCCTTGGCCATTGTGACACGATATGGAATACAACCGAAGCATTGATCGTCGACTGCTACTAAAAGGTTTGTCTGGGATCGCGCTCCCGCTTCCTGCTTTGAGTATCTTTGCAAACGATGGGCGAACGGAAGAGCCTCGTCGATTCTGTGCGATCTATACCGCCAATGGCATGTGCTTGCCAAATCCAAAGAACGGCATTGATGATTGGAGTTGGTTCCCGGCAACGACTGGCTCTGACTTTGTTTTCAACAAGTCCACTGAACCATTGGCCCCCTTTCGCGAAAAGCTTAGTTTCATGGGCGGTTTGTACCATCCCAATGGGACTAAGGCGGATCCACACGTCTGTTCGGATATGTGGCTAACAGGAGCACCGTTGCATAGCCCCAAACAAGGATCGTATAATTCGGTTTCCATCGATCAAGTGATTGCGACGCATACCAAGAAAGATTGCCGTCAACCATCGTTAGTGCTGTCGATCGACGCTGGAGTAGGATTCCTTTCGCGAACAGGAACTATTTCGTACAACCTCGAGGGCAAACCGATCCCGGCCGAGAATAGTCCTCGCCGTGTCTTTGATCGTCTCTTTAGAAATAGCCAACACTCGCTTGAATCGCAACGCGAACAACTCAAACGGCGAATGAAGCTGGTCGATGCCGTACTAATTAATTCAAGGTCATTCGAGCGCGAGCTCGGGCGGTCGGACCGCGAGAAAATGGACCAGTATATGACTTCGCTCAACGAGATCGAATCGCGTTTGATCGCTTCAGAACGCTGGATCGATGTTCCCGTGAAATCTCAGGATCATTCGTTCTTGAAGCTCGACGTAACGTCCGAAAGCGAACCGTCGGAATACTATCGAAATATGTTCGACCTAATCGCGCTGGCTTTCGACGCAGACATCACGCGATCGGTGGCCTTCATGTTGAATCGTGAAGATGGAATGGGGATCAGCGATACGTTCCCGCTCAAGCTGGGGCTAAAGCAAACGCATCACAACCTTTCGCACGCAACAGACAGGGAAGGGCAGCTTGAGTTCTCCAAATACGATCTATTTCTGAGTCAACAGATCGCTCATTTTCTAAACCAACTATGTCAATACAGGGATGCCAAGTGCTGTGTGCTTGACAACACCATCGTCTTGTTTGGCAGCGGGGCAAGCACGACACACAATCCGATCAATCTTCCGACCTTGATAGCGGGAGGTTCGAATATGGGGCTCAAGCACGGGACCTATTGGCGAAAGGAGAAGACCAACATGTCGAGTGCCTATTTGAGTATCTTGCATTCGATGGGAATCGCTGAAAGTTCGTTTGGAGACAGTTCGGTACCGCTTCACGACTCCGTGTTCTATTAGTGGGATAGGCTTCCAGCCTGTCGTAACGGAATCGACAGGCTAGAAGCCTATCCCACTAATTTGAGATACAATGCTTTCTTAGGGCGCATTCGATGAAGACAACTTTCTTTGACGAAGTTTGAAATGAATAAGATGAGCTGGCCAAAGTCTACTGTGTTGATTTGCAAAACCATCTTGATTTATTTCATAGCGCCCGTGATTCCCATCTTCGCCGATGTGGAGTTTGAGAAGCAGGATGGCAGTCTCAAGATCCGAGTTGATGGCAAACCATTCGCTGTTTATGTCTGGAACGATCCGACTACGACCAGACCTTACTTTAGGCAGGTGATGGCCGCCGGCGGCGAAGTTCAGATCACTCGCAATCATCCACCAGCGCGGGAGGATATACAGGATCATGCGACTTTCCATCCCGGAATTTGGTGGGGATTCGGTGATGTAGGTGGCAACGACTACTGGCGATTGAAGGCCAAAATCATCGGTGGGGAGTTTGTACAGGAACCAATCGGTAGCAAGGATTCCGGTAGTTTTACTGTCCGCGATAAGATGTTAGTCAACGGTGGTGATGAAGTATTTTGCGAGCAGATTTGTCGATACACAATTCTTCGCCGGCAAGCAGGAATTCTGATGGTGTGCGAAAGCACGCTTCGCCGCGAGCAAGGGGAGTTCTGGTTGGGGGATCAGGAGGAGATGGGGTTGGCTATACGAGTCGCTTCACCGTTGGCTGTCGTTTCTGGTAGCGGCGGGCGCATACTCAATAGCGAGCGCAGTACGGATTTGAAGCAAATAAGAACCACGCAGGCAGACTGGTGTGACTATAGCGGTCCGATCGATGGGCAGTTCGGCGGACTGATGGTCATGAACGATCCGAAAAACTTCCGCAAGCCTTGGTGGCACGCGGTGGACACAGGTCTGCTTGTGGCCAATCCGCTCGGTGAAAGCGAATTGAATGGCGGGAGCAAGAAGAAACAAAATGTGTTGGTTAACGCTGGGGAATCGTTTCGGCTGAGATACGGCGTCCTCATTCACTTAGAACCGACTGCCGAAGGATTCGATCCGCGCGAGGCATATGCCGGCTTTTTGAACCTCTTGCCAACGCTGGATAAGAAGCCCGTGGTCACCAAAGTATCGCAAGCCGATCTGCCTCAAGTCCCGGAAGGGTTTAACGTCTCGATCTTTGCGCAAGAGCCGATGGTATACAAGCCAACATCGCTTTGCTTCGACGCCAAGGGGAGACTGTTTGTTGGGCAGGGACCGCAGTATCCCGAAAACTACCCTAGCTCCCCAACCGATAGCATCTTTGTGTTCATCGATTCCAATCACGATGGAGTGGCAGACCAAGCCAAAGAATTTGCTAAGGGCTTTAACAGTGTTCAAAGTCTCGCTTGGCGCGGGAACGACCTCTATGTGGCTAACTCTC
>JANLUJ010001189.1:0-11820 GCA_031363425.1 Pirellula sp. | reverse complement strand
CCCCAACCCCCTCCTCTCGTTTGACCCAAAGCTTTTTGCCACGGCGAGGGTCCCCCCCCATCGCCCCCCCCCCCCCCCCTCCCACCCCCCCTGGCTTTGCACTGGCTGGGTACGCGGGGAAATGGTTGATGCGATCGCTTCTAGCCAGGAAACTTTACGTCCAATGGGCAAGCCCACTGGGGCGTTCGAACGCAGGACAACGTCCAGCTCTTGTTTCTCGCTTTAGACTTTGAGTATCTCTTTCACGACTCGTTGAGATTCGACACCCGTTAAGCGTTGTTCCAGGCCCTGGAACGGGAAGGCAAAGCGTGTGTGGTCAATGCCCATGCAGTGCAGTATCGTTGCATTGAGATCATTAACATGGACAGGACTCTCGACGATGTTGTAACTAAAGTCGTCTGTCTGGCCGTATTCCACCCCGCCTTGGATTCCTCCGCCGGCCATCCACATGGTAAAGCACTTGGGATGATGGTCGCGCCCATAGTTCTCTTTGGTTAACTTGCCTTGACAGTATACCGTTCTACCGAATTCACCGCCCCAAACAACGAGCGTTGAATCCAACAGCCCTCGCTGCTTGAGATCCGTGATGAGTGCTGCGCTCGCCTGATCAACGTCTCGGCACTGGGCAGGTAGATCTGCAGCAATGTTGCCATGCTGGTCCCAACCACGATGAAGTAGCTGAACAACTCGCACGCCTCGCTCAACCATTCTACGAGCCAGCAAAGTACTGGCCGCAAACGTACCTGGCATTGTAACTTCAGGACCATACAAGTCCAAGACCGATTTCGGCTCGCCGCTTAAGTCAACCAAGTCGGGCACGCTACTTTGCATCCGAAACGCCATTTCATATTGAGCGATTCGAGTTTGAATCTCCGGATCATGCAACTCTGCAAACCGTTGTTGGTTTAACTGGCCAAGAGCATCCAGCATGGCACGCCGATCCGCTGTCGTGACGCCATCTGGATTAGGGAGGTACAGAACTGGGTCTCCACCCGTTCGAAGCGCAACGCCTGCGAATCGAGTTGGTAAAAAACCACTTGACCACATACGAGTAAACAAAGCCTGAGCGGCCGCGCTGCTTGTCCATGTCGGAGTCAATACAACAAAGGCGGGCAAGTTATCGCTTTCACTCCCCAAACCATATGCAAGCCACGAACCAAGACTCGCCTTTCCAGGAACTTCATTGCCGGTCATCACAAACGTGCAAGCGGGATCGTGGTTGATGGCGTTGGTGTGCACTGTCTTCACCACAGCCAGTTCGTCGACAATCTTGGCTGTATGCGGTAGAAGCTCACTCACCCAGCGCTGGCTTTGGCCATGTTGCGTGAATTGAAACTTGGACGGAGCGACAGGAAATCGGGCTTGTCCGCTAGTCATCGTCGTGATGCGCTGCCCATTGCGAATGGAGTCTGGCAAGTCCTTGTCGAACTGCTCTTGCATCGCAGGCTTGTAGTCCCACATATCGATCTGCGACGGACCGCCGTTCATATGCAAATAGATGATTGATTTTGCCTTTGGCGCAAAATGCGGTAAGCCTGACAAAGGCGGATGAACCTTTGCGTTCACAGGCCCGTCCTTCGAAACGGCTGTAGAGGAAGAACCTGCCATTGCAGCCATGGCTAGGCCACCCATTCTCAAACCACTCGATCCAAAAAACTGGCGGCGAGTTTGTAATAATTGATATCGGAAGTGAATGCTATTCATAGCGGGCTTCAAACAG
This sequence comes from Pirellula sp., assembly GCA_031363425.1. Taxonomy (GTDB): domain Bacteria; phylum Planctomycetota; class Planctomycetia; order Pirellulales; family Pirellulaceae; genus JBKCUI01. Next base: position 10,100 of record JANLUJ010001189.1, on the reverse strand, counting down.
AAAAAGGTGAGTATGAGTCATTTGGGCGAGCGACCGGCTGAATCCACCAATAGCATGGCCCCCTGGGCCATGTTCTTTTGAATACTGAACACCGAACAAGGAATGTCGAATGTCGAAGTAAGGTTCGATTTCCTTCGGAATTCGACATTCCTTGTTCGATATTCGAGATTGGTTTTCGACACAGCATCAACAAAGTGAGTGCCATTGGCCGCACTGCCCAGGCGGCCATGCTACGAAACGCTGACCGACGGAGATAGTATAACCTGCGGCCTAGGTATGAGCCAGCGCGCGGAATTCAATTGGTATTAAGCGAGCGGCGGCATGTAAAGTACCAGTAGCACGACGCGCAAGTTTTGGAGTTGCACACTTGCTGCATTTATCGCGAAGCGATTACAGCCATTAGCCGGTGGTAAGCGCAGCGCCACCACCGGTAGATGACCACCGGCTTATGTCTTTATTCCCTCCGGGAAAACAAAAGTGTGCAACTACAAAACGCGCAAGCTAGTGAATTGGGTGCAGGAATCACTAGCTTGCGCTTCGTGCTAGGTATGCTTAAACATGCCGCTCGCCTTAGCACGTCTTGGCAAAATCCGTCTGGCTTGTGCAACTAAGAAAGGCCAACAAGTTACCATTGCCAAAAATCTGGCGGGCCAGTCTCCTACCGATTGCCACCAACCCGAACGGCCATCCGGTATCGGTTCTGCCAAAATTGACCCGGGTGCCATTCGCGGAAGCGATCGCACCACACGTCCGTCACCATCGATCCAAGCCGATATGCCTAAATTGGCGGCGACCAACATGGGTCTTCGATTCTCGACCGATGCCAAAATCGCATTATTCAAATGATGATCAAGAATGCTCGATCCTCGAAACCATCCGTCATTCGTAATATTGACCAACATGTCTGGCGATTTGCCCATCGCCTTTAACTTGCTAACATGCGACTGAATCAAATGTGGCAGGACATCTTCGAAACAAATGCTGGTCGAGATGGTCGCACCGGAAGACAATTGCCAAGCCTTTGGTTCGTCTCCAGCTTCAATCTGTCCAAGTCCAATCATTCTAAGAAGGCTCGGAAAATTTGAAACGAATGGGATGTACTCACCAAATAGGACCAAGTGCTGTTTGGCATAGTATTCAAACGCGTCGATCTTGTTAGGTTCAATCCAGAGGGCTGCGTTGTATCTCTTGGACAAACCGTTCCGCATTTCCAAGACATCCGAACCTAACAAAAAAACTGGTTGTCTAGGCAGAAAGGGGGCTGAGATCCTTCGCATTTTGTATTTCAAGTTCTCTTTGATGATCCCCATGTTAGCGGAAAATTTCGATTCGGAAATCTCAAGGTCCGGCGGAAAACCATAGCTCTCATTCCAGTCAAACCAGGGCAGTCCAATAAATTGGGGATCCGGGCCTCCACTAAACGTGCTCTCTGGCCAAACAACGAGATCGATGGCTAAATCGATGTTTGTTTTGGCCGCCAGTGCCGTTTGTTGTTCGTAACGTTGCCATCCCAAAACCGCATCGTCGGCATTGCCATCAAATTGCGTTGGCATGTCTTCCTGAATCAATAACGCAGTACACAAGGGCTTGATTGGTTCTTGGCGTTTGAGCCAACTGTCATGCGATTGTATTGACCCAATCGAAGCGATAATAACCAACGAAGAGAACAAACTGCCAGCCAAATTCTCTAGCAACAATCGTTTTGATATCGCTTCCATCCGATCCGAGGGCCGCAAGCCCCAGTCAAACCACTGATACAAAACTGCACCTGTAAACATGACCATAAAGCTTACGCCATAGCACCCAAATTGGGACGCTATAGGCAACATCCAGGGCCAAGGCGTTTGGCTGTGTGCGAGCATGCACGCAGCGAACCCAGTCACAAAGTACGCGCGGATGAGTTCGAAGCCAACCCAAGCCGTCGCGACCGCTAGAGGCAGGGGAATGCGCCAATCGAGATTCAATGACCGCGACATGGCTATGAACATTGGTAGGTAGATAGCCAGATACAAGGACAGGGCTATCCAGCCAGCGTAAAGCGGCCAATAGGCAAGCCGGATTCCTTGCAGTAACGCAAGCCACATCGCGGCTCCAGCAATCCAGATACTCCAGTACTCTCGGCGGGTAGGCGGACACTCCCTCGCGACAATGGAAACCCAGCAAGCGGACGCAAGAAAACCCGCCATTGGGAACTTCATCGGAGGCAAGGAAAGCCAATAAAAAAAGGCACCCAACGCAGCAATGAACCAGGTTTGATTCATTCGATTCCACCAAGTGATCGACCTGGAATCGGATTCGACCCTGGTTCTTATTGAGTCTCTACTTTTCGACTTGTTTGACAATTTGGATCCATCCGTTTCTATTTCCGTTAGGTAGCATTTCCCAGAATTGCTCCAGCAATATCAGCGTATTCGCAATTAGAAACTGTCCTAACGCTTCCAATCCGTGTTGGCAATATGAAGTTTAGTTTGCCGTGCTCGGTTTTCTTGTCCAATTGCATGGCTCCTACAAGTTGCTCGCAAGGTACATCGGAAAAACCGGTGGGTAGTCCGAACTTATCAAGCAGCGCGGTTTGCCTTTTTTGACATTCCTTTGGCCAAAGCTCAAGGCGACAGGCCAGTCGCCCCGCCATCGTCATTCCAATGGCGATGGCCTCACCATGCAAGAACTGCCCGTAGGAAGTCTTGGCTTCGATCGCATGCCCAAACGTATGGCCGTAGTTGAGAACGGCTCGCAAGCCGGTGGTTTCACGTTCATCTTGAGAAACGACTTGCGCCTTCAATTCGCAGGAGCGGCGAACGATATGCTCGATGCAGTCGTGGCTTCGTACTAATATCGCCTCAGCGTTTTCTTCCAAGTACTCAAAAAAAGATTCGTCGAGAATGACGCCGTACTTGACGACTTCGGCAAGGCCGCTTCTGAATTCACGAGCTGGCAAGGAATCGAGCGTCGAGGTATCAATCCACACCGCATGCGGTTGCCAAAACGCGCCGAGCATGTTCTTAGCAGTCGGCATATTGATACCCGTCTTACCCCCAACGCTGCTATCGACCATCGCCAGTAGGGTCGTTGGTACCTGAACAAATCGCAGGCCTCGCATAAACGAAGCAGCCGCAAAGCCAGCCAGATCGCCAACAACTCCGCCACCCAATGCGACAACGACACTTTTTCGATCGGCTTTCTCCTCGAGCATTCGACCCCAGAGCATCGATAGATTCGCCAACGACTTGTTCTCCTCGCCACTCGGAACCAAAAGAAAAGTTGTCCGTTTGCCGGACTGGCTCAAATCGTCCGAAACGGTTTTTCCAACAGTGGCTGCTACGTTTTCGTCGCAAATGATGATGGCGTGCGACCAACCGGACAGCAGCTCGCCAAGTTTCACTGCCAATCCATCAAGTGTCTTCGTTCCAATGAAGATCGGATAGCTTCGCTCGACCAAATTCACTTCAACTGTTTGCATGCACTACTACCGTTCCTTCTCGCGATCGACAGCCAGAACGACGCGAGAATTGCATAAGTAATCATGCAGCGACTTGCGACTCTTGAGGAGGAGAATGAATGCTGCGTCAACACAAAGGAATAAGACGATACTAACCTCGAGTACTCTGCTAAGATAAGGATTGTTGGAATTAACGTAAAAAGCCAACGGCCAAAACAAGGCAAATGCATTTCGGATAACTTCCCGTGCAACCAATTGCTCACGCCTGGGGGGCAATCCATTTTCCTCGACAATTCGTAATTGAAACAAGTAGCGGCCAATCGATCTCCAACCGCGATATATCATGGTTAGGTACACCGCTGGGACGATTAAAGAAACAAACGCTACGATAGGCGTCGCCCAACGGTAGTTGCGAAGCGTGGACAGGTCCGTCCATGACGAATTCATTAGGAATATCAGCGTCGCAAAAGGAGCAATAAAAAACAACAGGAAGAACTGGTCAATCAAAAAGGCGACGGCGCGGGACGCGAGACCAGCTGCAGTCGTGGAAACGGGCTCGATCGCTTTCAAGTCGGTCAAAAGTTCTTCATATGTTGCATAACGATCCGCTGGGTTTTTGGCAAGCAAACGATTGATGAGTCCAGCAAACTCTCTGGGGATCGCATTTGGCCAAATGGCAGGAAAGGAAATCTCCGCAGTTAGATGTGTCTCAATGCGCTCGCGAACCGTTGTCCCAACAAGCTCAAAAGGCAGGCTACCGAACACCAATTCAAATAACGTTACCCCAAGCGCATACATGTCGGACTGGATACTGATTGCGCTACCTTTGATTAATTCAGGCGCAACATAAGCTGGAGTTCCTGAGATGTTGGTCGGCTGCCCAGGCTCGTTCTGAATTCTAGAGAGCCCAAAGTCAGACAGTTTGATTCGCCCGGCTCCCGCCATTAACAAGTTTGCGGGCTTGATGTCTGCATGCACAATTCCAAATTGAGAGGCATGGCGGAGAGCGGACACCACTTGAATGGTGTATCGAATAGCATCTGCGTAGGGTATTGCTCCATCGGTAGTTAGTTTCTCAGATAGTGTTGGGCCTGTGAGCAGCTCCATGGCCAAGAAAGGCTCTTCATCTTGGCGACCTACGTAATAGATGGTAACGACGTTTGGGTGATTCAGTCTGGCTTGGGCAACCGCCTCCCTGAGCATTGTCGCAATGCGAGAGTCGACGCATTGACTCGCATTCCTCATCACCTTGACGGCGACGTAGCGTTGCAACGAAGTGTCCAACGCACGGTAGACAGCCCCCATCCCGCCCGACCCTAATTTCCGATCAATGCGAAAATGACCGTAGAGGCGGTTGATTAGACTTTCGCCTTCTTCGAGCTCGAAGTGATGTACGTCCTCTTGGCTTTGGAAATTGCTAATCGAAACAGTTGCACTCATTGCATGCTGAATAGCCTCGGCTTGGACAACTCGCTTGCAACTCGTACATAAACCTCCCACGGCGGGGTCAACGCGAAACTCAGTTCCACAGGCACAATGGTAGACAAGTCCCGGCTTGGCTAGGTTGGATTCCTCGTCTTTTGATGTAAATTGAGTGATCGACTCCATATTAGACCATTGTACACCCTCTATGCTGGACAGAAATCAGTCCACACATTTTTCTACGAAGCACTCCGAATGCCGAAACTAGCCTTGCCGTTTTTTCAAGAACCAACGATTGTGTTGGCAAACCGACTTCTGGGATGCCAACTGGTGCACCAAATGGGGAGCCAGATCGCGGCTGGAATTATCGTCGAAACCGAGGCTTACTTATGGAAGGAAGACCCCGCTTCCCATGGAGCCAAAGGGCCAACAAAACGGAACCGCGCTATGTTCGGACCCCCGGGTTGCTTATATATCTATGCCATTCACAATCGATATTGCATGAATGTAGTTAGCGAGGTGTCCGGTCACGGAGCTGCCGTGCTCATTCGAGCAATAGAGCCAACGCAAGGGATGGACGGGATGGCAACGCAACGTAACGTGACTAAATGGACGGAGCTGACGAGTGGTCCGGGGAAACTCTGCCAAGCCTTTGGAATCGACATGTCTCTCAACGGTGAAGATTTGATTAAAAGCGACAGGATTTGGCTTGAATCGACCCCAGGAATTCCAGAATTCATAGTCAGGAAAACCCCACGTATCGGAATTAGTCAAGCAATCGACCTGCCGTTGCGGTTCTTCGTCGACGGAAATCCATTTGTGAGTGGACGTACGAGCGAGCATTCGTTGAAACGCGATCGATGTCTTAGCTCAAAGCCGAAGGAAGTTTCCACTTGATGAGAATTTGGATCGATGCGGATGCCGCTCCTCGAGAAGTTAAAGAGCTGGTTTTCCGCGCTGCGACGCGTCTAAAACTGCCGGTAGTATTGGTTGCGAACCAGTCCCTTTTTGTACCACCAGGAAACGCGCTGTTTTCGATTGTGACGGTTCGAGATGGAGCGAACGTGGCGGACCAGTACATCGTTGATCACGCCGAAGCCGGCGACCTGGTTATCACTGCCGACATACCTTTAGCTGCTCAATTGGTAAACCAACAGGTCTTTGTAATCGATCCTCGCGGCGAACAGTACGACGACAGGAATGTGTCCGGCCGACTCGCCGCTCGCAACCTTTTCGACGCGGCACGAGGTGCTGGAATGGAGTTTTCAGGGCCAGCTCCGTATAGCCCAAAAGACCGCGGCTCATTTGCATCGACTTTGGATCGCATCTTGACGAAAGCAACGAGGGTCAAGAAGACGCAGCAAGGCGGCCCATAGGATCGTGAAACGCAGGGCACCCGCGGCTAGCGCCCAATGGCACTCACTTTGTTCAAATTGAGCCGCGGGCGCTAGCCGCGACAGCCATGTTTGCCTGGGAAACCGTAACGCGGCTATCGCCCACGGCACTCACTTTGTTCAAATTGAGCCGCGGGCGCTAGCCGCGACAACCGTGTTTGCCTGGGAAACCGTAACGCGGCTAGCTAGCGCCCACGGCTCAGTATTTTGCCTGCGCCAACTGCAAAGTGAGTGCCATTTGGATAGCGCCAGGCGGCTCAATGGAAGAGAGCAAAACTAAGGGCTAGCGCCAGGGTATCGAAGTCTTCCGCCCGATCGGCGGATGGCGTCTTGTTACTTCGTTTTCAATTCGAAAGGAGGCAACTCTTTTGTTGTGGCTTCGATTTTTATAGAGAGACCTGACTTTTCCTTCGTCACGTATTTCCCTTTGAGCAAGTCTGCTCCAGGCTCAGCTTCGCCTCTCAACTTCTGAGCCTCCGTAGCCTTATGAGCTGGATCAGGCCAGGTCAAACTAACCATGTAGTTTCCTGGTTGAACCTCTTCCTTCATTTCCGACATCAAAGTAAACGTGCCGTCACTCGCAGCAACCCCGGTGGCGATCTTCGCTTCGGGGTTATTGACTGGATGAAATAAAAGAACCGCACCCACCGCAGGCGCTCCATTTACCATGATCTTGCCAGTAACTTTTGGCAACTTTGACCCACCACATCCCGCCATCAAGACGATGGCGAGATTCGCGAAAATTAACTTCGTTGAAAACGGCGAACGCATTGATCTTATCCAACATTCCATGACAGGAGTACTTAAGAACTTCAGAACACCGAAATCATTCTTTGCTTTAACTATAACCCGAAGTTTACTCGTTCGCCTGAGTAACTTCGCCACCATCTCTGGTGACAAGAGCAATAAAGGCTAGTGGCGAAATGGAATCAGAGAAGAACGCAACGGAGCCGTCTCCGCGAACCAATTGAACTCCACCGGTATGGAACGAGTAGGGTCCATTTTGATTGACGATGTTCATGGTCGAACAACCTTGCTGCTCCGGGTCCGCAATCGTCGCACCGCTATAACCACGCAAATGTCGAGCAACATTCCAGTCGCCGTAGAACGAATTCAATGTCAGAACACCTGGCATTGGTTTTCCACGGAAATAGATTTGCTGCTTTCCTGCTAGCTCTACGAAGCAGATGGTATTGGAGAGTCCGTCCGAACATTCTCCAAATTTCACCTTGCGCTTGGAGATAGGATCCTGTGATCCAAGCAAGCCATTGTGCGTGTCGCTACTCGGCAATCCACCGCAGACGGCAAGTGACCTATGTAGGCCTCGGATAGGTACGTAGTCGGTTCTAGGAAGAAGGTACTGAGTGTTGGGAGGCAATATAGACGCAAAGTAGGCACCGTAATCGGATGGCACGTCTGGCGTCGATGGGCAAATGAAAACTGGTACTTTTGAACGAGCAGCTGGCGGCAATGTTCCACCAAGTAACGGCGCGATTGAGTTCACCGGGTCGACCAATGGACGTTTCAAATCAAATAAGTTCGAAATATTGTTTTGCTCAATATACGGGAGCAATTGCCCCATTGCACCCATTAATCGCCGAGCATCCACTGTCGCAGTAAAGAGTGGGTTTGTTGGATTTGTCGGAGCTTCGGTCAAAGCCAATTCGGTGCACCAAGTGGGTATCCACTTGTAGGTGGACTCGTGATTATGAATTGCCAGCCCAAGCTGTTTCAGGTTGTTGCTGCACTGCATTCGTCTGGCGGCCTCTCGGGCAGCTTGAACCGCGGGTAACAACAATCCGACCAATATTCCGATGATCGCAATCACCACCAACAACTCGACAAGCGTAAAGCCTGTCTTCCATGCGTTTCGTTTCATAAATCACTCCAATTAGAATTGCCAAAAAAACAGCGGGGGGAGAGCATAATAAAGCTGAACTCAAACAAGGGTTGTCTAAGTCACTTTATTCTAACGTAACGCGTCAATAAGCCAAGATAGCCGAACAATTGACGGCATCGAATTCCAATATTTGTCAAAAAAGTGTCGTTCAACTTGGATATTCGGCAGTTTGCACGTACCGAATTTGTAAATTTGAGCCTGAGGCTGGGGTGGCTAATGCCCAATGGCATTCACATTCGGACATGTGAGCCGCCGGGCGCTAGCCGCGGGTGACTAAATTCAGTGAAATTGCCTCGTTACACCGGCGGCTAGCGCCTTGCCGCTCACAAAGTGAGTGCCATTTGGCTAATGCCTCAGGCTCAACTGGTAGGTTTCAGCCCGCCGAACGCCTTAGTCCTTTGGAATCGGCTTGCTAAAGAATGGAAGGATGTCAGGCAGAACCTTTACCGAAGTGCTTAGTCGCAAAGGAACGGGGGCTCCAACATCGAATTCGCATTGGATGAACGACGCTTGCCAGCCCTTTTTGGGCGTTTCTAATTGCGCTTCAAAAATTCCGTCGCCAATCTCCTTCAAGTCCGTCGGATTGTAGGCCTTTCCGATGGCCTCGACTCGGAAATCGCGAGCATCCTCATTCAAAGCTTGCCACAAGATAACTCGCTTGGGTTGCGTTTTGCATTGAACCTGTAGCTTGTTCTTATCATCGAACTTCCAAGTGAATTCCGGTCGTGGTGTTCCGTTGACGATGCTGTGATGAAATGCGATCAACGTCTCGATCGCAATGGAGTCCTTCAACGAATGATCCGCATTCGGGACGTAGCACAGTTGCTTCTCGCCAGGCAGCTCGTCGAAATAAAACTGCGACGAGTCTGGAAGGAAGAATTGGTCACCCGTTGCGTTCACAATGCATTTGGGCATTGTGAAGCGATCTCGATAGGCGAACGGGTCCTCTAGTTGCATAAGTTCGGTATATCGTTTGGTATCGCGGCGCTGCATAAGCCGATGATTGACGTAATCGCCGATAGAGGGTGCCCAAAACCCGTACGCACCATAGTGATGCCGCATCGATACGTCGACGTTGAGAACATCAATCACCAGCGGGGCAATCCCAATGACGCGCTTGTCGACCGCCGCTGTCATCCACGTAGTCCACCCGCGTTTTGAACCGCCAGCCACTACGAATTGATTGACTGGCAATTTGCCGCCCGCGTCACTGCCGAGAAATGTTTCCACGGTATCCATTGCGCGTACCACCGCTTTGGTCATCGGACCTCGAGCCGGCCAGCGATCGTCCCCTGTTTTGATGTACTGGTCCCATGTGTAGCCAATCAAGTCATCTTCTTTTCTTGGCTTGCCATCCCCGTGGAAAATCAAGGGCTGATTCGGTATTTGCTTCAGTTCCGCCACAACACTTTTTGTGGCACCTGCAATTGCGGCTAACATCGGATCCAATCCCTTCGGCGCTTCGCCCCCATTTCCTCCTCCTGCGATGAACATCAAGGCTTTGTTCGAGGTCACTCCGGTGGGCTTAAAAATGCTAAGCCAATGTTGCCAAAGTGGTCGATCTACTTCGTCAGGGCGAAGCCAAGTTTGAGATTTGAGATCGATGACGAACAGTGTCCCAGCGGGTGTCGTCTGTGTGTTCACCAATTCCCATTTGTAACTCGAATCAGGTGCAGCAACATAACGATCGATGGCTGTTAGTTCGGCATTGATCCCTACTGGCGTCACCGGATTAGGATCCAATTGTGCGAGATCTTTTAATGCGGACTCTTGTGCATTCGCCGAAAGTGAAACACTCAGGCAAGCTATCGCCAGAAACAAACAACGATTCACATTACGCATGCGCAGAACTCCAGAAAGGGAGAGGGGGTTTGACGTCCATTGAGCCTTTTAGGCGATCGGCAATTTGCAAAGTACCGTTGTTGTACATTTGAGCCTGAGGCGC
>JANLUJ010001145.1:0-4104 GCA_031363425.1 Pirellula sp. | reverse complement strand
CTTCAAGCGTTGCAACTTATGAATGACGTGCAGTATGTGGAAGCGGCAAGAGTTCTCGCCGAACGAGTTCTGCGCGATAGCAACATAAAGCCGCAGGATCGAGTCGAGTCCATTTTTCAGCGGTGCCTGTCTCGCAAGCCGACGAGCGAAGAGCTAAAGGCAATCGAAAGCGCACTGGATAAATTCCGAATTCGATTTAAAGAAAATCCCGCGGACAGCAAGCGGCTTATTGCGATGGGCGAGAAACCGTATGACGTTGCGTTACCACCAGAGGAACTCGCCGTCTATACATTGGTTGCAAATCTCGTCTTGAATCTAGACGAGCTCGTGAATCGCAATTGATAGTAGGTCACTCGTGCCGAGAGTGACCCGCGCTGACATTGCTTATCAGTCGCACCCGGCAGGTGCGACCTACAGTAACTCGTGCCGAGGGTGACCTTGCGATGTCTTGCTACCATGAGCCAGTCAGATACGGGTAAACGTGCACTTCAATATTGGGTGCTTCGTGCGAAAACCTGCATAGATCCGATTTGGTAAGCGTACGCTTCGTTGACCAAAAAGTAAGAAGTCTCGTGTCCACGTCTTCCCATTCCATAAATGCAACTGAGGATACCGATAGACCGCTGATATGTACCATATCTAGTTCGCCAAGGCTCGAGACCACTTTACCTAACCGATTTGGAAGCGGCGGAGACTGTTGGGAATTAGTCCAGAAATCAATTGATTTAAGCCCGCGTAGGTTTCGAATCGACTCCGCCTGGAAATCTTTTGAACAGCCGATGGACGCAGCGAGGAGATTCGGAAAGTAGGAAACCGAGTCTGAGAATAACGCGCGTCCGACATTAGTTACCGATTCGCCAAAAATGATGACTCGAAGGTTTGGCAATCTTTTTGCCTGGGCGAGCAACACGTTAATTTGTTGATCGCTATCGACCGTCACTTCACAAATTGCTTGGTCGACTGGGAGCTTACCCAGGGAAGGTTGTAACCATGTGATCGTAGTCAATGCGAACGACGAAAATGTTGTTGGAACGGGTGGCTTCAGAGGATAGCGAGATTGCATGAAAGATCTGCGCTTTATGTGAGACTCATAGGTTATTGGCCCCGCGCCCGCATTGAACAGAGCGTAACTAGCATGGCGTTCGCTCCAAAATCGCTGATACGGAACCGCAAAGGCGGCAAAGAAGATAGCGATGAGCGTCACCGCGACCATCAAGCGCCGGATAGACAATCGCCAACTCCACAAGAGCATCGCCGTCGCTACGATTAGTGGAATCGCGGAAATCAATAGCAAACCGCTCAAGCCCCCGAGTCGAAGGCTTTCATTCCAGCCATACCATCGCATCGAACCCCAAACAACAATCTCGAATACGAGCAAGGAGATTAGACCCAAGCTGCGACCGAGAGGTCCAAACAAACGATAATCGCTTTTTACTTTAGTCATAGTTTGCATCATCCGGTCACAATTCAACATCCACCTTGGCTCTCGTAGGTCACTCGTGCCGAGAGTGACCCGCGCTGACATTGCTTATCAGTCGCACCCGGCAGGTGCGACCTACAATTGCTTATCAGTCGCACCCGGCAGGTGCGACCTACGGCGGCTGAGACGCATTTCGTGTAATATGTAGCATGGCCCCCTGGGCCGTGTGGCGCTCGGCCATAGTCTTGCTGCAGGGTGCGTTGATTTGAGTCCAAAAGTCACATGCTAAGCGAATTAAAGTTCAAAAGACGGATAATTTTTCTAGTACCGCTTCGAATAGTTGCGGTTACCATCGTTCTCTGTTTGCCCGGCATCGATCGCGCTTTCTCGGATGAGAACGCGGAGGCTTTGTTCGAGAACAGTATTCGTCCCGTACTCGTTGACATATGCTTTCGCTGCCACGGTGATAACAAGAAGTCTGGCGGACTACGAGTCGATTCGCGCGAGGCACTTCTGCGCGGGGGAGAATCTGGAGAAGCCATCGTTCTCGGTAAACCAGATGAGAGCTTGCTCGTAAAAGCGATCAAGCGACACGCCGATGTTTCGGCCATGCCGCCCGACAAGGATAAAGCCCTCCGACCCGAACAAGTTGCCGCCTTCGAAGATTGGATTCTCGCTAACGCACAATGGCCTAAGGCGACGAGAAAATTCGAAAACGCTACCCATTGGGCATTTGAGCCGTTACGAGCAGTGGAGCCGCCAAAGGTTGGGAATCGTCAGCCTGAGGACCGACCGACCGACGTGAATTCTAAATCGAACAACCCGATCGATGCGTTTATCCAAGCCAAACAGGAAGCCAAGGGGGTCTCACATGCCCCAGCTGCCAGCAAGCAGACCCTGATTCGACGAGCAACGTTTGATCTTACGGGCATTCCACCCACGCCATCTGAAGTCACTGCATTTGAAAGTGATTCGTCGCCGACTGCGTACAATGCGATGATCGATCGATTGCTCGATTCTTCGGATTACGGACGCCGTTGGGGCAGGCATTGGTTGGATGTCGTTCGATACGCCGATACGGCGGGTGAGACTGCGGACTATCCAGTGACTCTCGCATGGCGATACCGCAACTACGTAATCGATTCTTTTAACTCGGACAAACCCTACGATCAATTCTTGCAAGAACAAATTGCAGGCGATGTGTTGGCAAACGAGGGGCCAACCGAACGCTATGCAGAACAAGTCATTGCGACTGGGTATCTGGCTATCTCAAGACGCTTCGGTTTTGATTCAGAAAACTATCACCATCTAACTATCCAGGACTCGATCGACACTCTAGGACAATCGGTGCTGGGTCTCAGTTTAGGTTGTGCGCGGTGCCACGATCACAAGTTTGATGACATCTCCGTGAAGGATTATTACGGGCTGTATGCCATTTTTGACAGTAGTCGCTATGCGTTTCCGGGTTCGGAACAAAAGCAGAAATTTCGTTCGATGGTACCCTTGCTACCGCCAAACGAAGCAGTCCCGAAATGGCGTGCCTTTGATCAGCAAGTGGCCTCGATTGCGTCGAAGTTAGTCAAGGCAAAGCTGCCGGTTCCGTCGGCAATTTTGCGATCGCTGAACGATATAGACGGGGACTTCGAAATGCAAGCCCCAGCCAATGGAGGTAGCAACGGCGTACTCGTTCCGCCCTGGCTTTACGAAGGCAGGATAGCCGTAACGAACGCAGCACAAAGTCCCTTCAAAAATCTATGCGCCGGCGGAAAGGTGGGGGCGAGCATCGGCACCGGTATTGGGGATTATCGCATCTCGCAGGCAATCTACCCGCGAAGAACGTTGAGCGACTGTCGCACACTGAACGTGAATCTCGATTTTCGGGTAACGGCTGATGACGCCAAGGCGACCGGCTTGCATCGTATTTGGCTTGGTTCCATGCCGACGTCCCCTGCGTTCGTAGTAACGATTTCATCGAACACGGTTTCGTTGCAAATCGATGGAACGGTGGATCATATCGTAACTGTAGAACCAAATGTGTGGCACAATCTACAACTGAACCTCAACCTTTCTGAGCGAACGGTTTCAGGCACCATCGGATCGTCGAGTCAGTCATCGGCTTTCGGCATCATGCCGCTGCCGTCAAATTGGTCGGGTGTACTCGATCGGGTGTTATTTGAATCTTCGCCTAGTGTTTCATCGGCGTTTCCGGCTATTGAGTTCGACAATCTCGGCATTCAGGAGGAACCTATTCCGTCCCCGTTCGATGGATTGAGCACAGGGAAACGGGCGAGCGACGAACGGAACACGCTGAACGAGAATGAGACCAAGCAGGCGACGCAAGAGCTCAACACTTTGTTGGCGGACGGTCCATTTGCCATGGCCTATGGCATGGCGGAAGGCACTCCGCACCATGTGGCGATACAGTTGCGCGGGGAGCCAGGCCAGCTTGGTGATAAGGTTCCGCGAGGTTTGGTTAAAGTCCTTGGAGGAGAATCGCTGCCCGACAATGTTACCGGAAGTGGGCGGCTCGAGCTTGCGAATTGGCTCACGCGATCGGACAATCCGCTGACCGCCCGCGTCATGGTCAATCGCATCTGGCAGTACCACTTTGGACAAGGCCTAGTAAAGACACCAAACGATTTCGGAGTGCGAGGGTTGCCACCAACGCATCCTGAGTTGCTGGA
>JANLUJ010001128.1:0-1452 GCA_031363425.1 Pirellula sp. | reverse complement strand
GGAGTCTGGAGATCGGGTCACGATGGCCTCGCGAGTTGAGTTGGTCTTTGAAAAAGTGGCGACGTTGCCACAAGCAAAAACTACCCCGCAAATCAACCCCGTGCCGCCAAAATCTAACCCCGGTCATGGTGAGCGCTTACGAAAAAGGATAGGAATGGGAAGAAGCAAGAACCCTGCGAGAATCAAATAGCCCCTTCGAAATGCCATGCACAAAAATGCACACAAGTAAAAAAACAATTCATGGCGTAACGTCCAAACGGGGTTGGGGTCGAGATCTCCGACTGGCCAAAGGAAAAACCCTCGGATGAACGGTACTGGATCAATACCTCCCCGAATAGTCGATCGCAGTAGATAGACGACGATGATGCTCAACCACATAAATGGAACAATTCGAAAAAACCGTCGTCGCAGGAACTGTCCGCTGTCGGTTGCCCTCGAAAATCCATCCGTGATGTGATACATGATGAATCCACTAATAACGAAAAAGAGGTCGACGCCTAGATTTCCTCCGTTGGCAAACTCACCAATATAGTTCGTACCAAAGTACTTTTCTTGACCAAGCATATGATCGCTATGCACGATCAAGACCAAGAATGTTGCAAGTCCACGGAGATATTGAATCCCAACAATTTCCGGTCTGCTAACTACCTTCTGTGCAGAGTCCATTCGGATCCAAGACATTGGTCAAGAAAATGCCGTCGGCCTTCAGGCAAAACAGAAAGGGCATTTCGTAGATGGCATAATAGTTGTCGTCAATCGGCAATTCAAGTTTTTATTCGCCCGAAGGCCTCGGTCATTTGCCGCAAGCCATCGGCGACCTTTGGAGTCAACTGTGCGGGCTCACATCGCCATGTCCAATTGCCGGTGGCCAAGCCTGGGGTGTTCATTCGAGCTTGCGAAGGCAGTCCCAACAGGTCTTGCACTGGCGCAATTGATATGCATGCCACTGAACTCCAAATCGCCCGCATCATGCTATGGTGAATCTGATCGGGACCGCATTGCAAATAACGCAGGGCAAAGTCCTTCTCGGCATTGATCTCGCGTTGGGAACGAGTGCTCCCCTCACCTGCTTGACTTTTGAACCAGCCCACAGTTGTGTCATTGTCGTGCGTCCCAGTGTACGCTATGCAATGAACAGGATAGTTGTGCGGCAAATCGAGTGACGTACTTTTGCCTTCGCCGAAACCGAACTGAATGATCTTCATCCCCGGGAAACCAAATCGATCGCGTAGCCCGCGAACTTCTGGAGTAATAAATCCCAGGTCTTCGGCGATGACGGGCAGCGACTCGCCGAGCGACCGCTGCAACGCATGAAAAAAATCAGCGCCCGGTCCTGGTTGCCACTTGCCAACACGTGCATCAGGCATTTGTGAAGGGATTTCCCAGTAAGCTTCGAATCCGCGAAAATGGTCGATCCGAACCATGTCACACAGTTTCAATATCCGTTGGAAT
>JANLUJ010001101.1:0-1155 GCA_031363425.1 Pirellula sp. | reverse complement strand
AACATTGTTCGGTATTCCGTTGGTCCATACGACGCGCATGATGTCCGCCCCAGTCTCGATACCGAGTCCAAACTTCGTGCGTGTACCTCGTACAATTCTAGGTTGATAGCGATCACCCGACTTGAGTTCAATCAGTCCTCCGATTCCATGCATGTTGCAACGCTCGCGTGGCCTCTGCATTCCGTCCTCATCGGCACGGATGACCACCTCAAGATGTTGATTGTCGCTGCCACCTTGGTTTTCAATCAACTGCACCGCTCCATCCTTCGTCAAGCAAGCCAGGTCGTCATCGCCATCTCGGTCGATGTCGATGATCACCAGCTGCGTAGTACTATTCGGGAATTGGATCGATGACTTATCGTTGATGAGTTGGCCGTCTCGACCACCGCGAAACAGTTCCAATCCCTTGGGCCCCCATGCGATGCAATCGCAGAAACCATCGAAGTCTAGGTCCGATGCAACGAGCCCGAGCATCGGCGTTGGTGACAACGCTGTCACCTGATCCGGAACCCAGCCGTGCCTGCCCACCGATTTCATCGTGGTCAACTTCGTCCCTTGTTTTCCACACGAGACGATATCCCAACAAGCATCGTTGTTCGCATCGATGGCTTCGACGGCGCGGCACGATCCCTTCACGCCCGATTTCCAATCGAGGCTCGAGGGATGGTATCTGCCATGCAGGTTGTTCGAAAGAAATACCGGCTTGTCTAATTCATCTTCATCCGAGCCCAACAGGAAATCATTTAGGACATTGCGATCAAGGTCCATTGCCAAGATCGAATCAATATTTTGCGACTCCGGTGGGAGACTTGAAAACGGAGTGAAGTCTGCGAATGTCCAATCGCCCCGATTGGACCACAAAGAAACTCCGCTTGCCGACGACACCACTAAGTCAAGATCCGAATCGTGATCGAAATCGATAGCCGTCACCGTTCGAATATCGTTCAACGCATTGAATGCCTCCGATTGCAACATCTCTTTCAAGCTTCGAGCCGAGGTCGATCGATCCAGATCGTTGCGATACAGTCGGATACCCTCTTTCCCATATACTATTACATCCACGTCGGTGTCTAGAAACTTCGTGACTAGCGGGTCAACGGATTGCGAAACGGCGGCATCAGGCGCTGCGGTGGTTGGTAGTGCAGGTGGTGGCAA
>JANLUJ010001090.1:0-1867 GCA_031363425.1 Pirellula sp. | reverse complement strand
GTTGGCCACCGTGTTTTCGGAGCGGCGGGACCTTACCGAAATTGCTTTTGGAACTTGGCTCCACCGAATACTGGTGGGCGAGTTCGCCGAAGAACTGTTCCGATGTGTTGTTTCGAGCATCTTCCCAAACCGTTTGTGCTGTGCGTTGGCTGCTCAGCACTACCGCCAATACTTCGGCCCTTGGCCCATAATTCGATTCGAATCCTTTTCTTAGATCGTCGTCTGTCACCTGGACCTTCCCGGCGACCAGTTTTTTAAGGGCAACGGTCGGCCAAATGGCATCGCGAACATACATCTCAAAAGTTACATTGTCTTCGGACAATACGCTTTTCATCCACTCTTGTACATTTGGAGAGCCGTCTGGATTGACATATCCAAAGTAGTCAGCCGCTCGTTTGATTTCCGTATCGATGTCGGCTTGAGTGACTTGCAGCTTGGCATTGTTCAATGCCCCTTCGATCAGCTTGCGATTGATTTCGCCTTCTAGGATTTGAACGCCATGTCGCTTGACGCATGCTTCGTCGAACCTTTGAATAGGAATCGATTGGTTGTTTACAATAGCTGCGACTCCTGGGTACTGGGCTGACAACTCGGGCTTGCCCTGAACCATCGTCACCTTGGCGTTTTCGCGAAGTGAAGTGTAAACCGATTCGGCCATCCCGCGTAGTTTTTGATCCTCTAGTTCGAGTTTGATGCGATTTTGGATTTCTTGCATTTGCGCTGCGGGTGGATTGGCCGGAGGCAAATGGCGAACGCATTGTAGAACGACACTCATCTCGCCAGCAGGGAATACTTTTGAGACTTGATTGGGTTGCAAGCCAAAAGCAATCTTCTCGAGTTCATCGTCACCGCTGTGGCGTCGGATAGGAGGCAAAAGACCTTCGACACTGGCGCTGGTCGTATCTTCGCTATGGTTCTTTGCAAGGATCTTGAAACTGTCCGGGTTGCTGATCGCTTCCTTTTGCAATTGCGTCAATTTTTGGACGTCCCGGCAAGCAATCATACGAACTTGGACCTTCGGGCCAAATTCACTTTGAAATGCGCGGTCGATATCCTGCGGCGTTACAGTGATTTTCCCTTTGGAAAGCCCACGTAGGGCCAGCATCGGCCAGATGATATCCGACGCGTATTGTCCAGGAGCTATTCCGCGTTCGTCTTGAATTAGCTTAAGGTACATTTCTTTTGACAGCTGGAATTTACTTGCGGTACGCGAAATTTCGTCATCGATGTCCTTTTGAGTGACCGAAATCTTTTCATTTTGGCAGGCTTGTAATATGAGGGTTTTATTTACAAGGTCCTCCAAGATGTCATCTCCAAACCGAAGTTTGCATTGGGCTGCGAGTTCTTCGAGAGAGATTGGGTTGCCATTGACCGTAGCGACGATTTTGGGGCCAAGGTTAGCATCCTCAGAGACTTTTCGTGTTGAAGAGGCAGCGGCGGCTGGAACCCCTTTTTGATTGGCCTGTTTGCCCTGCGATCGATCCTGAGCCAATGTTTCCATGACGCTGAATGATGCCAAAAGCGGAAGAGCAACAGCCAGTTGTACGGTGATTCGGAAATGGTTCCGACGGCGAATTTTGTTAGTAGAACGCATTTGTTTTCCTCATGAAAATGCGGGACAATATTTGGGTCGCCCACGATTGATTCTCACCAGCCGATGGCCATCGTGGCATCGGAGCAAATCTGGTCTTAGAGAGCTGCGTAAGCGGGGGAGTGTACGAAGTTGGCGGAGACCAGGTCAAGACAGATACTTAGGCGAGCGGCAGGATGAAAACTAGCCGCCGAGGGTTCCAATGGGAGAGCGAGGCTCCTGCCGAGCTTGCCATTGGTTCGGCAGGAGCCTTTCCCTCCCGGTATAAACAATGTT
>JANLUJ010001076.1:0-6726 GCA_031363425.1 Pirellula sp. | reverse complement strand
TTGGTCTCGTCCGGTACTGATTGTCAATTTGTCCAGGCGGACGACCAATTCCGTGACTATAGTTATAATGAAGGGAATTACCTACCCAAGTACTTCAACACAAACGCCATGCCTGCCTCAAGAGTCCTGCCCGTTTTCTTGATCGTTTTCGTTGGTTTTCCCAACAGATTGATCGCTGACGATGTTGCTTTGACATCGGACACGCGTCCAGTCCAACCGGGACACTCCGTTCACGCCGAAGCATTCAATGAGGGACCTCGTCAAGCAGCTTATCTCATGAATGGCATGGGAAACGTCCACTGGGAAATTTCCACCAAAAACCCAATGGCCCAACGTTTTTTTGATCAGGGGATCACACAACTACACGGGTTTTGGTATTTCGAAGCGGAGCGATCCTTCCGACAGGCCTCTGCTTTCGACCCCGAATGCGCCATTCTCTATTGGGGGATGGCTCGAGCAAACATTGAAAATCCCTGGCGTTCAAAGGGCTTCGTTGAACAGGCCATGAAGAAGATCGATAAAGCCCCGGACAAAGAAAAACGACTCATCGAAGCGTGGCATGACCGGGTCAAGGACACAAAGGAAAGCGGAGTCGCTGACGACGATTCGAAGCCAAAAACCCCGGCGGAGAATAGAGCCTTAGCACTAGCCAAGAAAAGGGAAGTCGACAAAGGGCGAAAAGAACTACAGGAACGACTAAAGCAATATGTCAAAAGCATTGAGGCGATAGCATATGACTACCCCGATGACATTGAACTCAAAGCGATGTTGGTATTGCAATATTGGCAAAACAACGGCTCTGGAATTGACATTCAAAGCCACTTCGCAATCAACGCAATCTTGTCAGACATATTTAACTCAAATCCCAAACATCTTGCTCATCACTTCCGCATCCATCTCTGGGATTACAAAAAGGAAAAGTTAGCTATCGATGCCGCGGCCAAGTGCGGCCCGAGCGCTCCGGGCATCGCGCATATGTGGCACATGCCTGGCCATACCTACTCGCGATTGCATCGTTACGCCGACGCTGCATGGCAACAAGAGGCCTCAGCCCGCGTAGACCACGCACATATGATGCGTGACCAAGTTCTGCCGGATCAGATCCACAACTACGCGCACAACAATGAATGGCTTATTCGCGACCTCATGTTGATAGGGCGTGCCAGCGAAGCGGTCGATCTCGCTAAGAACATGATCGAACTGCCGCGGCATCCTAAATTCAATGCGTTAAATGGGCGTGGCAGCGCATCGCTTGGTCGGGAACGTCTCATCGGTGTCCTAACCAGCTATCGGCTCTGGCCGCAGCTCGTCGAACTTGCAAACTCCGTCTATTTAGAGCCTACCTCCGACGAGCTCAAACAGGATGAAAGAAAAGCTTGGCTCGCGATCGCGCACAGCCAAACAGGCGACATGGTCAAATGCAAAAAGCTACAAGTCGAGATGGCGAGCCTGCTTTCAGCCCTCCAAATCAATGCGGTGGAAGGACGTGAGGCACTGCGATTGTTGGCAGAGACAGACGCGCACGACCCCAAAAAAATAGTTGCCAAGCCTCCCAAACTACTCGAACCATACGAATGGAGTGACGACCCCTTTGGCGAAGACGATGATCCAAGCATCCCTAAAATACCAAGCAAAGAATTTGACGATTTGAAGGCCAAAGATTGGATAGAAGAAAGAAAAGAGAAATCGATTTACCAACTCGAACTAGAATTCCGAATTGCCAAGCTAAATCAATTGAACTTTGCAGTGCAAGCCTACGTAGCCGCGAGCGAAGGTCATTGCAAGCAGGCCCTGGAATTTTCACATCAATGTCGTCCTATCATCAACTCGATGACACGCATGGAATGGCTTTGCCAAGCTGGCTTCCCAACCAAGGCCTTGGACCGTATTAAGAAACGGATCGAAGATGGTCCGGGCGAATTGCTTCCACTTGCAATCGGCATATGGATCGCGGCTCAAAACAATCTCCAAAACGATGACGTGAAGGCCCTTGCAAAGAAATGGACAGAGTTGCTTTCTCCGATCGCAGTCATGGCTGATGTGGATGTCGCATTGTTAAATCGTATCGTCCCTACCATCGAAGCGATTGGGGAAAAAGAGAAATGGCGTATTCCCGACGAAGCACCCAACGATGTAGGAAATAGACCATCGCTGGATTCTCTGGGACCGTTTCGATGGCAGCCTTCGCTGGCACCGGTCTGGTCAGCTATGGACTCCGAGGGCGAAATGAGATCAACGAAGCAGTTCGCGAGGCGACCGTTGGTACTTATCTTCTACCTTGGCTTTGGCTGCCTTCACTGCGCCGAACAACTTCGTGAGTTCGCTCCAATGGCCCAGCAATTCCAAGCAGCTGGAATCGACGTTGCGGCTATTAGTACTGAGAATCTTTCACAATTGCAAAGCGGGATAAAGAAGTACAATGCGGAAATGAGATTGCCTTTGATGGCCAACCCAGAAGCGGATATTTTTAGAGCCTTTCGATGCTTCGATGATTTCGAAGGGGTTCCTCTCCACGGAACCTTTCTGATTGATACCAAAGGCCGAATCCGCTGGCAGGATATGGGCTACAAGCCCTTTATGGACCCCAAGTTCTTGCTCGAAGAGGCAACGAGACTGCTAAAGCTCTTGCCGTAATAAACAAGGGGCACCATTGGTTGGAGCTTGGGAACCAGCGACAACGCGTGTATATTTACCTTCTGGTGACGCTAAAATCTCTTCTTCGAGCGTCGTGCAACCGTTCATCCTGTAACTGCTGAGTTTATGTAATGTCGGAAACCATTGTCGGCGTCGAACTGCCACCTGTCACAAAAAGGCTCTATATCGAGACAGTCGGCTGCCAAATGAACGTGCTGGACAGCGAGATGGTTGTTGCATCATTGCGGAAGTCAGGCTACGGAATTACCAAGCATGCCTCCGACGCAGATGCTATTTTGTTCAACACATGCTCTGTTCGAGAACATGCCGAAGAGAAAGCTTACAGCAATCTTTTCCACCTGAAACAGCTCAAGTTAGCCAACCCGGAAAAGATAATCGGCGTCATGGGATGCATGGCACAAAAGGATCAAAAGGCGATTTTCGAACGAGTCCCATTTGTCGATCTTGTGGTTGGCCCAGGCCAATTGCATCGAATACCTGAAATGATAGCAAACGCCCAAGCCGGTGAGAAGCAACAGCTCGCGGTTAGCCTGTCGCGGCGAGATGGCAATGCAGACGACATCAAACGGTCGCATGAAACCTTTGACCCGTTACGTGATCCGGAAATGCGTCCAACTCCGTTTCAAGCTTACCTACGCATTCAGATCGGATGCGATAAGTTTTGCACGTATTGCATCGTGCCTTTGACTCGTGGTCCTGAACAAGGGCGTGCGCCGGATCAAATCATCGCAGAAGCTCGAGTGCTAGCACAACAAGGCTGCAAGGAGATTGTATTGCTTGGTCAGACCGTCAACTCGTACCGGCACACTCAGGGAGACAGGACGACTAGACTCTCCGACTTGTTGCATTCGCTTCATGCAATCGATGGCATTGAGCGGATTAAGTTCGTAACAAATTATCCCAAGGACATGACTCGCGAACTTTTAGAGACAGTTCGTGACTTGCCAAAGTGCTCTCCCTATCTGCATGTGCCCGCGCAAAGCGGTAGCGACAACGTCCTCAAAAGGATGAAGCGAGGATACACGACAGCTGACTACTATGCGATGATGGATCGCATCAGCGAGATCATTCCAAACGCGGCCGTCTCAAGTGACTTTATCGTGGGCTTCTGCGGTGAAACAGAGGAAGAGTTTCAGATGACTGTCGAAATGGTCAAACGTTGTCGCTTCAAGAATAGCTTCATTTTCCAGTACAGCGTCCGACCCGGAACCAAAGGCGCCGAGATTTACGAAGATGATATTCCAGAAGAAATCAAGCACAGAAGAAATCAGGACTTGCTCGCAGTTCAAAACCAAATATGCCTTGAAGAGAACATGAGATTCCTCGGTCAATCCGTTCCTATCTTGGTGGAGGGACCGAGCAAGTGGTCGGTGCGCAAGGGACAAACCGGCGAGTTAAGGCAAATGACTGGTCGAACGCACTGCGATCGCATCGTTGTATGGGACGGCAATATTCGGCAAGCCGGCCAAATTCTACCTGTTCACATTGACGACGTGTTTGCATTCACCATGTTCGGAACCGTCGAGACCAAAGAGATCATGCCCGAATTGATTCAAATGCGAGTGTAGCAGATGCAACCTACTTTTCATTCGCTGTGACTGTGACATTGTCGACATAAAATTCCGCGTCGGACGATTTACCGAATAGGCCAGGGCTTCCCGTTGTGTTGGGGAGTAAGTCCTCTGCCTCGATCGTCCAAGCCTCGGGTTCTGCTTCGCCTGTCTTCCAAACTTTCCCTTTTAAAAGAGCCTTGCCTTCCTTGTTTTGACTTTGGAATTTTAACGTATACCAAGTCTTCGCTTGCCATTCGAAGGGAATCGTCTTCGCAAATCGTTGTTCGAGCAAAGATACCCAAGAACGAATTTGGAGCTTTTGCGAGCCTTCGAGTGAAAGGGTATAACGTTGGTTTACGACACCCATATCCGGTAAATTCGTGGTTGGAACTTTATTCTTTTGATCGGTCGCATAGACTTCCGCCTGTACGGTGTAGTCATGCTCGGTGGGTTTCCCCATAAAGGCCTGACTACGTGTTCCCTTGGGAATGGTGCTAATTTTCACTAGACCATTTCCGCCGGTCGGCAACTCTATCGGTTGGTGTCGATAGGCTGCACCTATCCAAAACAACGGAACCTTCTTGTCTTCGAAATCGTACTTCCATGGAAGAGCTGGAATGACTCGAGCTCTCGCAATACTTTTCAGTTCACCAACTACCGCAGTTACGAAGACTCCAGTTCCAGTCGTTTCCGCGGGTGCTGCGTAGGTCATATCGGCGACCGTCCCTCCCCCTTCGACCGAAATCACGGCGTCTGTCAGATTGCGTAGATATTGCCCAGCAGAGTTATAAGCACGCACTTGTAGTTTCGCTTTTTGGCCAGGTGAAAGTAGCATTTCCACAGGACAAATTTGGATTTGCGATATTGTTTTATCGCTTGCGACGTTTTCGGTCAGTGGCTTTGGCATCGGCTCTGCAATCACTTTCGCTTCTTTCGCGCCGATGCAATAGAGGGCCTTGTTCGTAGGAAGGAAGAGTCGACCGTTTGAGATTGCAAAAGAACCGAAAACCTCGCCTCCGTCTTTTAATCGTGTTTGACCCAAAACCTCGAAGCCAGTCTCGTTTGGCTTCAACGTCCAAATTCTTCCCGTATTTTCGCCGATGTAGATTTTGCCTTCCGAAACAACAGGGGATCCAAAAATGATTCGCCCCAGCTTTTGCTCGGTTTCCAGCGCGCCGGTTTTCGCATTTATACCAAACAGCATGCCGCCATCTTCAGCGAAGTATACGCGTTCGCCAACCTTGACCGGGGAACTTCTACCAATGGTCTTTCCAGGTATTTTCCAAAGCAGTTTGTCGTCAGCGATGTCTCCGGTGGTGTTTCCATCGAATGCGAAGATCGCACCTAGAATAGTGCGATCCGATTCATTCTGTTCCCCGTGCCCGCAGTAGACAATTCCGTTATCGACAAGTGGCGTAGCATTGATTCCACGTGGAGAGGCCTGGTACTTCCAAATGACTTTACCAGTTCGAGGTTGCAAAGCATAAATCGCTCCGTCCGCAGCACCCAATACCATCGCAGCCTGTCCATTCAGAACGGTGCAAATTGGGGTGCTGTAAGTCGTATCTTCCGGTCGAGGCCGAGTGCTCATTGTCCAAACGGGCGCTCCTGTTGATTTGTCCATTGCAATGATTCGATGGGCCGGCACGGCGGTTTGATCCCAGCCTGTAGTCACACCGGAAATGATCATCATGTCTTCGAAAATGGTTGGGAAATTGGTTCGACCGCCGTAGGTGGAAAGCATCCCATACTGCTCAAGCATGGATTTTTCCCATAGGATCTTGCCTGTCTTTCCCTCTAGGCATTGCAGTACGCAGCCGACGCCTAGCATATAAACATTGTCGGTCTCTGGGTCACCCACGAGGCTTGACCATCCGATGCGTTCTGACGGAGCATCCGACAAATAGATGTTGTGAATACTTTCCCAAATCAATTCGCCTGTTTCTGCATTTACACAAACAGTCTTTTCCGCTTCCTTCGTCGTCTCAGGTTCAGATCGACAAACGGTATAGAGTCGTCCATTCATCACGATGGGAGTTGCACGAGTTGCGAACGATTCTTTCCGCCACAGGAGATTTTCCCCATCCACTTTGAATGAGTCTGGAAGTCCTTTTTCTAGTGAGTGTCCGTTCTGCATTGGCCCTCGCCAGTGATGCCAATCTGTTGGTTTTCCCTTGTTCCCCGTAAAACTTGCCTCTTTGGAATCGTCGTCACAAAACGCGTTCCCGATAAGGCACAGCGAGGAAAGAATCGTCGCCGCGAATCGATGACGAAGTAGACGGAATGATCGTGGGACTTTAGGTTGCTCAATCATCATTGACAGTTTTTTTGGAGGGTTGTGACGAAGTGGATTGAATCCTCAATATACCAAAAAGTCGTGACCTCGAAATGTTGAACGGGGATTACCGCAGCGCTTCGAAACTCACGCATGATTTCGATGACTTAGCTTTTAGGCGATCGGAAAATAGCAAAGTACCGTATTTGTAAATTTGAGCCTGAGGCGCTAGCCGATTTCTTG
>JANLUJ010001074.1:0-2930 GCA_031363425.1 Pirellula sp. | reverse complement strand
CAAGAAATCGGCTAGCGCCTCAGGCTCAACTGGTAGGTTTCAGCCAGCCGCTCGCCTTAAGGTGCTCCCTTAAGTGTACTACGTCGCAATCGACGACTCAATGACACAAATCGCGGACACGTCCCAAGTGTGCTTATAGGCGACCGGCAGGTTTAACCCTACCTAGCACGACGCGCACGCTAGTGATTCCCGCTTCCAATTCACTAGCTCGCGCGTCGTGCTGCTGGTACTTTTCAGTCTACCGCTCGCCTTAGACTCACTAAGCCAGCAGCGGTAAGTTACCATAGAGCACTCAGCAACGCTTAGTAATGAGCGGGGTGATTCCAGCCCGTCAAAACGAAATTGTCAGGCTGGAAGCCTATACCGCCCAGTTAACCAAGGAAACCAAAGGAAAGATCGTGTCGGAGGAATTCACTGCGACTGGACAAATCGCAAATCAAAATCGAATCGCTTTTGTTGCGACTGCAACCGCGTTGACAGCGATGGCGGCTGGAATGGGTTGGGGGATTCGCGGGCAATATGGGCATGAATCAGGAGCAATGATTGCTGGCACGCTCACCTCACTCGCGTTAGTCCTGATGTTCGTGCCGCAAGCACCATCGCTTGCCGCTGCAAGGGCGGCCGCCATGATGACGGTTGCCATCGGCATTGGAGGAACGATGACGTACGGTCAAACCGTCGGTTTGACCCATGACCATAACATGATTGGAAATTGGGAAGCATTATCGTGGGGAATGCTCGGTTTGTTGATAAAGGGTGGTATTTGGATTGGTTTCGCTGGAGTCTTCTTAGGAATGGGTTTGGGAGGGAAACGATATCGTCCGCTTGAAATGTTGTTGTTAATGCTGGCACTCATAGGATTGCTATACTTAGGCCTGTGGCTGATCAATTCCCCTTTCGATCTCGCCAACCGGCGATTGCCGCGCATCTATTTTTCAGGCAGCTGGTATTTTCATCCCGACAAGTTAGACCTAAAGCCACGTCGCGAAGTTTGGGGCGGGTTACTGATTGCACTAGTCGGTCTCGTTTGTTACGTGGGAGCGATTCGTCGCGATACCCTGGCCGCACGAATGGCTATCGTAGGATTCATTGCGGGTGGTATTGGTTTCCCAGGCGGTCAGAGCTTGCAAGCGTTCCATAGCTGGAATCCAGAGCTCTTCAACACGGGCGCTCTATCGCATTACAAAGTGTTTAGTTACTTCAATTGGTGGAACATGATGGAGACCACCTTTGGGATGATCTTTGGAGCTGTATTGGCATTCGGGCTTTGGCTTAACCGCAAACACATTGACGTTCAACGGACCGAGAACGAAATATCGCTTACGCCCACAGTCGAAGCCACTTTGATCGTGGTTCATTTAGCACTGCTGCTTACTTCGGAATTCCTTCGATTGCCCGGGAATGCAGCCATCGTCTCAAGATACACGGACATGGGATTTTTCATGTGCGTTTTGCCTCTCATCGGTATCGTCGGCGGACGGTTTTGGCCATACCTTCATTTGCTCCCGGTCGTTGCCGCTCCCATCTGCGGCAAACAGCTTCGCAACTTAGTTTACGATACCTCCCCCGCCTATTCGGTAGAAGTCGGATGGGTGCTGTTCGCAATGATTCCGATTGGAGTTTCTATTGTTACGGCCGTTTATTTGATTTCAGCTAGCCTGGCGGGACAGAAAGCTCGTGCATTTTCGGCCACAGCACTTCTCGTTACGACGTGGTTGTACTTTGGGCTCAATACCTATTTCTTCCATTTCGCTTGGCCCTGGCAAGAATGGTCAGGTCGAACACCCAATCAAATTATCTTTGCATTCTGCACACTTTGCTTAACGGTCGCCGCTATGGCGAATTTGTTGAAAGGCTACAGGCTGAACCAAAGGTTGGCATAGTCTTCCAGCCTATGAATGGAATCGCAGGCTGGAAGCCTATGCCACTTTTATTCAGCACGACACTCAACTGTCTTGAGGTGTTACTCTCGATTGAGATCGAAGCGCTTTTTCGGTCACGATTCGGTTCACCGCGTTGAGCATCGCGAGGATGGTTGATTCGACTGAATCCGTAGACGCGCCCATGCCGCGGTATTGTTGCCCCTCGTGCTCAACCTCGACAGTGACTTCACCCAACGCGTCTCGTCCAATGGTCGCACTTCGAACTCGGAAATCTTTGCACACGACTTTGATGCCTGTGATTTTCTCGACGGCCCAAAAAGCTGCATCGATTGGGCCATCCCCTTGTTCAACGCGTTCCGTAAACTGCTCTTCACCGTGTTGTAGGGTTAGTTCGACCGATGGGACTTTGCCCGTACCGCTAGAAACGGAGAACGTAGTTAGCGACCAAACGCGTTGCGAAGGGCCACTTATCTGTTGCTGAATCAGCGCAACAATGTCGCCGTCGTAAATTTCCTTTTTCTTATCAGCAAGCGTTTTGAACTGTTCAAAAACAGTTTGCAACTGCTCTCCCGTTAGGTGGTACCCTAAATCTCGCGCTCGATCGGCCAATGCCGCGCGACCACTGTGCTTTCCAAGCACGAGATCGGTCTTGGAGAATCCAACATCTTCCGGGCGCATGATTTCGTAGGTGCTTCGCTCTTTGAGCATGCCATCTTGATGAATGCCCGCCTCATGGGCAAATGCATTGCGACCGACTATCGCTTTGTTGCGTTGAACGTCCAGACCTGTGATCTTGCAAAGCAATCGGCTAACTGGAACCAAGCGTTCCGTAACGATTCGAGTCTTCGTATGGTACAGTTCATGTCTAGTTCGCATGGCCATTACGACCTCTTCCAGCGAACAGTTTCCTGCGCGTTCTCCGATGCCATTGATGGTGCATTCGATTTGGCCTGCACCGGCTTGCACGGCCGCCAAGGAGTTGGCGACGGCCATGCCTAAATCATCGTGGCAATGGCAACTCAAAACAGCTTTGTCTATGTTTGGTAC
>JANLUJ010001065.1:0-1084 GCA_031363425.1 Pirellula sp. | reverse complement strand
CCGGCTCAGTCGAGCAAAATTGGTATCTCGTCGATGCGACGGATTGCATTCTAGGCCGATTGGCAACCGACATTGCAATGATTTTGATGGGCAAGCATCGACCCGAATACACCGCGCACGTGGATACCGGCGAGTTCATTGTCGTTATCAACGCTGAAAAGGTGTTGATGACCGGTAACAAATTGAAAGTGCGTCACTATGCCTGGTACAACGGGTACAACCGCCAGAAAATGGAAAGCTACGCTGAACGCTTGGAACGCAAGCCAACCGACTTGATCACCATGGCGGTAAAACGAATGCTTCCAAAGAACGCTCTTGGTCGTCATATGCTTTTCAAGCTGAAGGTTTATGCTGGTAACGATCATCCTCACCAAGCACAACAACCACAACCAGCGTCATTCGGCCATCAAGCTAGCTAACCAATCCTCCAACACCATCCACCATAAAGTACGATTCAATGGTTGCAGTAGTCAAAAAAGACAAAGTTAGCGGCGATAGCCTTGGTACAGGGCGTCGCAAATCGTCGGTCGCACGGGTTCGTGTCAAGAACGGTGCGGGCAAGATAACAGTAAACGACAGAGAGTTTCAGGAATACTTCGTCAACGAATCGGAAAGACGGCTAGTTTTGGAGACACTCGATCACGTCGGTCATCGAGACAAAGTGGACATCTTTATTCGAGTCAGCGGGGGTGGTACCATCAGCCAAGCGGGCGCTGTTCGTATGGGACTAGCTCGAGCGCTAGTAAGTCTTAATGAGGAGAATTTTGCGGCCCTTCGAGCAGACGGCTTCTTGACTCGCGATTCACGAATGAAAGAGCGAAAGAAGTATGGTCTTCGCGGTGCACGCCGCGGAGTGCAATTCTCGAAGCGTTAATTCGCGTCCGATACGAAAACAACGAAGACCCGCTGACAACAACAGCGGGTTTTTTTGTTAGTCTGTGCTCCCTCGAAGACGTTATACTAATTTCGTTGCGTCTCTCCGCAATCAAATCCATTCGCTGATTTTTTGAAATGGGGCTCTTTGATGTTCAACAACCGAGCATATGGGTTTTTCCTTTCCCTATTTACTTGGGCAATTTTCTGC
>JANLUJ010001060.1:0-6079 GCA_031363425.1 Pirellula sp. | reverse complement strand
AAGCGAGCGACTTGCTGGCTCGCAGTCGAACCATGCGTCATTGTTCCATCAAATAGACAACGCTTATGAACAGCATGACCTGGATCTGGATGACTACGCTTTGGTGTTCGCTTATCCATGGCCCGGCGAGCATCATTTTTTGCAAGAGGTTTTTCGTCAGTATGCAGGGGACGGAGCCCTCATGCTGATGTTCCTTGGTCCATACGAGATTGAGTTGTATCGGAAAAGTGGGGCTTCAGGTTAGGTGGCGAAAAGATACTCAGCCGGGGCAAGCCTGGGCTGTTAAAAGTTCGGGGTTGACACAGAAATTGGTTGCGCTGGTTTTGCACCTATCTAGCACACCAAACCTATTGCGAAACGTGGGCACGAGGCCCAGTTTCGCTCCGCACGCGATCAAGCGGCGGATCGGGCTCGTCCCGTTCCGTCGCAAAGGTTTGGCGGGCTAGTGTTTCTAGCACACCAAACCTACTTGCATTTTGGAGCTATCTTCGACCGTCGGCGATTCTGGCCTGTTGCAGTTCCGGATTCGGCTTCATGTAGGCTGAGAGAGCTTCGGAAACGGTCGCAATCGTTGCAATGGATTCGCTGGTACAGCCAACCGATTGATTTCCAACAATCGCAACGAACGATGGATATTTCGGATCGGAAATGCCACCTCCAAAAACCAGTCCATTGGCCTTCAAATCGAACCGAACGCCCAACTGACTCGCAGGTACCTTTGCCCCTAAGTCAATCCAACGAAGATCTCTTCTTTGGGCAAAAAGTATTTTCGACCTAGAAATTTCGTCTAACCAAGCCGAATCGACAACACATGACTCGCTCCTTAGCGAACCTCTAAGTTCGCGAACGTCACCATTGATGACTAAGGCTTGTTCGATACTAAGCTCACCAAGTCCTTGTAACTGGTTTTGAAAAGGCAACGACGCAAAGGACAAGTCCACCGACTGAACATGGCCCTGAACGGCCGCTTGCCAGTTCTGCTTCCTTTGCGACCAACCGATCGTACCTCGAAAGCTGGCTTGTGCTCCGAGATATTGTACGGACGGAAATCGCTCGCTCAAAATGCGGCATGGGATAGCCACGTCCCGTGAGTCGATACTCCATTTTGTGGATTCCTCGACGTGATCGCGATCGACCCGAAAAGAAGCTGGACGAAAGGACTTTTGCCCCTCGAGCGAAAAGGTCACGATCAACGTAGAAGTAAGGTCCGTCGGCTTGAGTCCCACCTCGATGTGTTGAAACTTGAGTTTGTTCTGACCGTCGTCAACCACGAGTTCGGGTACCGACAACCTGAGCAGGCTTGCGGTCTTTTGTGGGCGACATAAAAACCAGTCATGAATCGACTGCATCGCGGTCTGGACGTGTTGTCCATTCAATTCCGGCGAGATTAGATCGACCGACCAACCACTCCGATCCATCGCAATATTCGCCTGAGCCACCGTGAGTATTTCGCGCCCCGTTTCTGGATTGGAGCAGACCAATCCATAGGCGCGGATCTGATTGGGGCTGGGGAACTCAATCGACTGGAATTGAACATCAACTCCGAGATTGTCGCTAAAGCGGCGTTGCCATTGGTCCTTTTGATAGCTTTGATACCAAGGTGTAAGCCGCAGAATGCTGTAGCCTGCAACGCTAAGTAGCGGAACCAATGCTAGCCAAAGAAATACCATTCGACACAGCACCCGCTGAGTCGACTCATAAAATCGAAGTCTTTTTTTCCTGGGAATGGCAGGCATCCGGAGAGCCTAAGAGAAACTGCAAATTCAAAACGAATGGAACCTTGGGTGAATACCAAAATCAGCTCCTTGGGGCAAGTTGGAAAGGAGGAACGCTAAACGCCGATGTCTTCGTTCCAAAGGTCTGGTCTTGCCGTAATGAATGCACGCATGAGCGCGATACATTCAAGGTCGTCGAGGATCTCGAGCTGGACGCCGCGCGATCGAACATATTGTTCGGGTCCTTGAAATGTTTTGTTCTCGCCGATAACGATGCGTGGAATTTTGTAGAGCAAGGCAGTACCGCTGCACATATCGCATGGCGACAAAGTCGAATAGAGAATTGATCTCATGTATTCGCTCGCCTTGAGTCTTCCTGCATTCTCGAGGCAATCCATTTCTGCATGCAGGATAGCGCTGTCGCGTTGAACGCGGCGATTATGTCCTCTGCCCACAATGTTTCCGTCGATCACCAAAACAGAGCCGATAGGGATTCCGCCTTCGTCAAGCCCTTTTTGGGCTTCTTCGATAGCAGACTTCATGAACTGGTCCATTGCATTTCCAACGTGAAAAAGTTTTAAAAAATTTGGACAGGGACCAACCGTGTCACGGGGATGGTTCACAATTTCTTAACCCTAGCCGCAACCGCTAGTTAGCAACAGCTGTAGGCCCGAAAAAGCCAAAGACGGTTTTCACGCCATTGGTTCCAAAGCCCGTATGGGCAAGCCTTTACGGACTGGAAGAATCAAAATTTGACACGGCTATCAGAATCGATACACTGCTGCCAAATGACTCAACATGTTGTGCCATCATTCCCGCGGGATACTACCTGTAGTGGTTTTTGGCCAATATGGTTGCTAACGAAGGACTTGCCAAAACGACCGGGCCAGCCAATCGTTAGTGTTGGGTCGGAAGCTTTTCCTTTGGGTACGAAACCCCGGTCGAAATGGAATTTTCTAGGTTTGGTAGCATGGCAGCTCGATTGGCATCGTGGTTCCTATTGCTGCTTTCAATTCATCCTTTTCTAACGGCAATACTTTTTCGAGGGAGTCGAACGAACGCATGGCAACTGTAGAAATGGGACGCGAGCGTCGCAGCAAGTCACGGACAACACAAGAAGCTCGCGGCGAACGCGGTGGGCTCAAAATTGAAAGTCGATTCTGCCCAACGGGAGTGGCAAGTCCTTTTGATACCGTTCAATGGGAAACTCGAAGCGCCGCCATCAAGGACGAGAGCGGTAAAATACTCTTTGAGCAAACCAATTGCCAAGTTCCATCCACTTGGAGCCAGCTGGCTACCAACGTTGTCGTGAGCAAATACTTTTATGGCGATCCAACGAACGTCGAGGAGCGCGAGTATTCGGTTCGTCAGTTGATTCATCGAGTGACCCGCACGATTGCAGATTGGGGCATTGCGGACGGCTACTTTGATACGCCCGAAGACGGTGAGAATTTCTATCGCGACCTCAGTTGGCTCTGCTTGCACCAACACGGTGCTTTCAATTCGCCAGTTTGGTTCAATGTAGGTCTCTACCAACAATACAATGTAGTCGGAACCAAATGCAATTGGCGATACAACGTCGAAGCCGGCCAGGTCGAGCAGCCTGAAAATCCATATGAGTACCCACAAGGCTCAGCATGCTTTATCCAAAGCGTGGATGACAACATGGAGGACATCATGCGCCTTGCGACCAGCGAGGCCATGTTGTTCAAATTTGGATCGGGGACCGGAACAGACTTGTCCACCATCCGCAGTAGCCGAGAGAAGCTTTCCGGCGGTGGCAAGCCGAGCGGGCCTCTTTCGTTCATGCGTGTCTACGACCAGATTGCAGCCGTTGTGAAATCTGGCGGCAAGACGCGACGCGCCGCGAAGATGCAATCGATCAAGGTTTGGCATCCTGACATTATGGAATTCATTGAATGCAAATGGAAGGAAGAGCAAAAAGCCCACGCGCTCATCCGCGAGGGGTACGAAGCCAACTTCAACGGCGAAGCCTATTCGTCTGTCATGTTCCAGAACGCAAACTTGTCCGTTCGTTTGACGGATGAGTTCATGACCGCGGTCACGGAAAACAAGATTTGGAAGACACGCTGGGTCAGCGACAAATGCGAAATTGATCCGCCAAGTTACCAAGCAAAAGACATTCTCAATCGCATGGCGGAATGCGCTTGGCACTGCGGTGATCCTGGTGTTCAATACGATACGACCATCAACAAATGGCATACTTGCCCAAATAGTGGTCGAATCAACGCAAGCAATCCATGTTCGGAATACATGTTCCTGGACAACACCGCATGCAATTTGTCGTCGATCAATTTGATGAAGTACCGAGGAAACGACGGGGCATTCGATGCGGATGGATTCGTCGCAACCTGCCGATTGTTCTTGATCGCTCAAGAGATTCTAGTCGACCATGCGAGCTATCCAACCGATCGCATCGCTCACAACAGTCATTTGTTCCGACCGCTGGGACTGGGCTATGCGAATATCGGTTCCTTGATCATGACGAGTGGTGCCGCTTATGACTCAGCTGCCGGACACAGCATGTGCGGTGCTATTACGGCATTGTTGCATGGTGCGGCAAACCTAGCGAGCGCGGAAATCGCTGGTGTTGTGGGTACCTTTACCGAATACCCCGACAACGCAGAGCCGATGTTGCGAGTCATGCAAATGCATCGCAATGCCGTCGAACAAATCGATCCGAGCGGCCCAGCCTATTTGAAGAATGCGGCTCGAAACATATGGGATCGCGTTCTCGAGTTGGGGGCGCGCAACGGCTTCCGAAATGCTCAAGCCACGGTCTTGGCACCGACCGGTACGATCAGCTTCATGATGGATTGCGACACCACGGGCATTGAACCAGATATCGCGCTCGTCAAATACAAGCAGTTGGCTGGCGGCGGCATGCTCAAGATCTTGAACCGTTCGGTATCGCTCGGTTTGAAGACTCTTGGCTACACGCCAGAGCAGATCGTATCTATCGAGAAGTACATTGGCGACAAGGATACCATCGAAGGGGCTCCACACATCAAGGACGAACATTTGTGTGTTTTCGATTGTGCGTTCACGCCAGCAAACGGTACGCGGAGCATTCGTTGGCAAGCACACGTCGAAATGATGGCCGCCGCCCAACCGTTCTTGTCGGGTGCCATTAGCAAAACCGTCAACATGCCACCGGACAGCACGGTCGCTGACATAGCGGAGGCGTACTTCTGGGGCTGGGAGTTGGGTTTGAAGGCCATCGCCATTTACCGCGATGGTTCCAAGCAGAGCCAACCACTTTCCACCAAGAGTGAAGGCAAGAAAGCCGAAGACGCTGCTGCTGCTGCCGAAGAGAAAGTGGTCTACAAGCCGCGTCGAGAGCGATTGCCCGATACTCGCAATTCGGTCACACACAAGTTCAGCATCAGCGGACACGAAGGCTATATCAATGTTGGCCTTTATCCGGACGGACGACCAGGCGAAGTGTTCATCACGATGGCCAAAGAGGGTAGTACCATTGGCGGTTTGATGGATAGTTTCGGTACCGCGATATCCATTTCGTTGCAGTACGGTGTACCACTTGAGGTGTTGGTAAACAAATTCAGCAACACGCGATTTGAGCCGATGGGGCACACCACAAACCCAGACATCCGTATTGCTAAAAGTTTGGTGGACTATATCTTCCGTTGGCTTGGATTAACATTTCTGGACAGCTATCGCGAAGAGCAAAAGGCAAAATCGGAAATGTTGGCCACCTCGAAAGCGGAGACTAACAAAGCCGATTCGAATTCGGTTGCAACGAAGTCCGCCAGCAACGTAACCAAGACTCCGGTCAATGGGAATGGGGCAGAAATCGCAAGCAAGAGCAATGCGTATACCAACGCACGTTTCATCGGAATCGATGATCTAAAAGGTAAGCCGCCCACACGGGCTTCTGCGAAACCTGAGTCGCGGGACAGTCAATTCGCTGGCTTCCAAAGCGATGCCCCGAGCTGCGATAGCTGTGGATCGATTACGGTTCGAAACGGCAATTGCTACTTGTGTCACAATTGTGGCAACAGTCTAGGCTGTAGCTAGCTCACGCTGAGTTTGACGACGAATTCCAAAAGGCCAAGGCAAAAACGCCTTGGCCTTTTTTCGTTTTCACATAGCTCCTGTCCGCAGGCTGAGGCTTAGCTTATGGAACGTCCGCCTGCGGACAGGCGGACCTACGTGAAAAGGGGTGCAACGCCAGGATGGCAAAGTAGCTATAATGCGAAAACCTTTCACCCACCGTACTTGAATTGAGAAGCACTATTATGGCCAAAACATTTGTGGTGGCATTCTTGTCGATCATTTGTTTCCTTCGCGACTCAGGTGCGACGGAAACTGCGACCACCACC
>JANLUJ010001047.1:0-10038 GCA_031363425.1 Pirellula sp. | reverse complement strand
ATCCTGCATTTGATGGGCCTAGACCACGAACGATTGACCTATCGCTACAGCGGCCGCGATTACCGCTTAACCGACGTCCACGGAAAAGTTGTTCACGACATCCTTGCATAGCCTAAACTGCAGGGCACAGGGCGCTTTAGCTTACGCTCACCATAGAAACGCTTCAAAATGAATGTAAATCGACGCCGTTTACTGTATCGATGCATGGGTTCCAATCGGAACCAGTCGAGCTTGGGGTTGGCAGCAGGGATGCATGTTGCAATGGGTTGGTGACGACGGACGCCAAGTCCTTTGGAACGATCGCGAAGGCGATCGCTTTGTCTGCCGAATCCACGATATGCAGACCAAACAAACACGGATCATCGATCGGCCCATCTACAGCATTAGCGCTGACGGTCAAACAGGCCTTTCCTTGAACTTCAGCCGCTTGGACAATCTTCGCCCCGGATACGGATACGAAGGCCTTGCAGATGCAAATGTCTCGAAGCACGCCCCAGAGAATGACGGCATCTGGCGAGTTGATTTGCGGTCAGGCAAGAGCGAGCTGATTTTTTCCCATGCTCAATCAGCTGCGATCGCTTGGCCCGATGGCGATACGCGCCGCGAAGCATGGCATTATTTCAATCACTTGCTGCTGAACCCTTCCGGGACACGCTTCATTGTTCTTCACCGATACCGCCCTCGTTTCGATCCGGAAACTTTGAAATTTGAAGGAAACTTCGTGACGCGGATGTTTACCGTTGGAACCGACGGCAGCAATCCTTATATCCTTGATCCGTCTGGCTTCACATCTCACTTCATTTGGAAGAACGATCAATTCGTAACGATGTTCACCAAGCCTAACGGGTTACCAGAGGGGTTCTATCAAATGCAGGACCAATCGAATAACATGCGCCGGGTTGGCGAAACGAAGATGCGAGTCAATGGCCATAACACCTATCTACCCCCACCTTATGACGAGTGGGTTCTGAATGATTGCTATCCCGATGCGAAGACATCTCGGCAAACCGTATATCTTTATCATGCACCCTCCGATCGACGCATTGACCTGGCACACTTCCCTAGCCCGAAAGCGTATCGAGGCGAGTGGCGATGCGATACGCATCCAAGAGCGAGTGTCGATGGGCACACCATCGCAATCGACAGCCCGCATTCGTTGGGACGCCAAGTTTATCTTCTCGATATCCGTGAATTACTTGCAAGGCTTGTCTGACGATCTCGGCAACCAAACCTTTCACGCATCCAGAACTAGTTTCTTTTCTCAATAACCATTTCAAATGGATAACCTCGCTCATGAAGTCTTTGTTAGTAGTCCGGCAGACGGAAAACGGCCCGTTGGTTGCCCGCGGTCTTGCGACCGTGGCTATGCTCGCACGAGCGTGGAAAGTACCTTTCAATGGCCCGCTTGCTTTGTTTGTATTTCTGACCTGTCTTGGCCAATCACCCACCGTCAATGCGGCAGACCCCATCCATGTTTTGGTTTGGGACGAACGTCAACCGATGCAAAAGGAGGCTTACGACAATTACCTAGGTAACGAGATTGTTTCACGACTAAAAGCGACCACAAATGATATGGAGTTTCGATCGGTCGCACTTGACGACGCTGAACAGGGGCTCTCGGCCGGAAATCTTGAATGGGCTGATGTGATAGTTTGGTGGGGCCATGTCAGGCAAGGTGAAATTACCGAAGAAACGTCGCAACGCATATTGGAGTACGTCAAGCGCGGCGACCTAGATCTTATTGCGCTGCATTCAGCTCATTGGGCACGCCCCTTTATGGCCGCCATGAATTGGCGTAGCATCGAGGATGGTCGCAAACACTTCGAAAAGATTGCTCCGGGCGAAAAGATAACCATTGAAACCGTAGCTCCGCCGCGTCCACAAACAGTACCGACGCATGGCAGCGCTTTTACACCGTCGTACTTTTCGTACAAGACCAACAAGAATTCGATTACTGGAATTATTCATTTGCCGTGGTGTTGCTTCCCTGATTATCGACCTGACGGCAAACCAAGTACCATCATCATCAAAGCGCCGCAGCACCCGATTGCAAAGGGACTGCCGGCAAAGTTCGAAATTGGCAAAACGGAGATGTACAATGAACCGTTTCATGTTCCTGAGCCTGATGAATTGATCTTGGAAGAGACTTGGGAGCTAGGCGAACGATTTCGAAGTGGTATGGTTTGGCAGATTGGAAAAGGAAAGGTTTTTTACTTTCGACCTGGGCACGAGCAGTTCCCTGTTTTCAAACAAGCTGAGGTGATTCAGGTATTGGCCAACGCCTGTCGCTGGCTAGGCAAGGACAGCGCTGCCCAAAAGTGAATGCATCCGGCCCATACTTCTTCGTCGGAATGGTTCTGCTTCTTTTCGCACCGCTAATTTACTGCCTTCGAGCAAGTATCGTTACCAAGCCACTTATATCGAATTCCCAATTTCAGTCCCTGAAATGGGTCCAAGCAATCGTTGGTGCGACAACTTCGTTAGCCGGGATTTTGCTTATAACCTATCTCACTAGTATCGAATTTCGAGGCATTTGCGTGTTCGGTTTCGATCCAAAATCTAGTCTACTGCAGCCGTTGAACGTCGCTCAATTGATTCTA
Organism: Pirellula sp.; assembly: GCA_031363425.1. Classification (GTDB taxonomy): domain Bacteria; phylum Planctomycetota; class Planctomycetia; order Pirellulales; family Pirellulaceae; genus JBKCUI01. The sequence goes on along the minus strand of JANLUJ010001047.1, from coordinate 7,438 downwards.
GAAACTATCGGCAAGTCCATGTTTGTTACCGTACTTGGGTCCGATGTCTTGATGCGGGCCAATCTTTCAGCATGGAGAAACCATAGAAATTTCAGCGGAACTGAAGAAGCGAACAACTATGACTATACCATGGAAAACCTCGAACGCATTTCGTCCTATGGTCCATAATTCAGCCCGTTGGCCGAGAGTACCTTTGCGCTGCCCGTGCAATCGATGCATTGAAATGAGCTGACTCGCGTGAATTCTTAGGAGCACCTACAATATAGAAAAAATGCTACTTCAATCAAAACAACCTGTCGTTATGCCAACCCCTTCCATCGTCAATATCGCCGCTTACAAATTTTTTCGATGGGATGGCCTCGAACCGCATCGCGATGAACTCAAGAGCCTTTGCAAACAATTGGCCTTGCGGGGCACGATCCTCATCAGCGGCGAAGGAATCAATTTGTTTTTGGCTGGATCGCGTGAATCGATCGATGCATTCTTGGCCCACATGCAGCGGATCCCTGAATTGGCGAATCTTCCGATCAAAGAGAGTCTAACAGACTATCAACCGTTTAACCGCATGCTAGTTCGAATCAAACGCGAGATCATCCCGGTTGGCGCGGAGGATGTTCAACCTGCACCGGACGCGTCGCCCAAAATCTCCGCCGAAGTTCTCAAACAGTGGCTCGATGAAAAGAGGCCCATCGCATTGCTGGACACTCGCAATGACTACGAAGTCGAGTTGGGCACCTTCGAAAATGCTATCGATCTGAACATCAAGAACTTCCGCGAGTTCCCAAAGGCAACCTCGGCCATCTCGGACGAAGTAAAAAAACAACCGGTCGTCATGTTCTGCACGGGTGGGATTCGATGCGAAAAGATCGGCCCCTACATGAAGGGACTTGGATTTGAGGAAATCTACCAACTCGATGGAGGTATCTTAAAATACTTTGAGAAGTGCCAACAGGCACATTACCGAGGGGACTGCTTTGTCTTCGATCAACGTGTAGCGGTTGATCCATCGCTAGAACCATCGGACACGAGTGAATGCTTTGCGTGCAAACGACCTCTCCTCCCAGCCGACCTGGAATCGGAGCACTATGTCATCGGCGTGTCTTGTCCACGATGTTATCAGTCCATCGAAGAAAAACGGAAAAATCAGATTGTGAAACGGCGCGAGGCCATCCTCAAAATCGCGGCCGAACAGAGAGGCTCAACTCCTTATGAAAACAAACGCTGGATCTCCATTCCGCAACGTTGTGCAGGCATGACGCTGTTGGACGCACTCCACGAGTTTTACCAAGGCTATAGCCGGACCCAATGGCAATTGGCCATCGACTCCGGAGAAATCTTGTTGCCGGCTGCGTCGAAACGCCAGTTTGATACGCGACCCGTTAGCGCGGACGATATCGTCCGCGAGGGCCAACGGTTTTTGCAGACGATCAAGGACTACACAGAGCCGAACATCAATCCCAATGTCGCATTGCTCTATGAAGATCAAGCGATCGTTGTGATCAACAAGTGCGCACCTTTGCCCGTCCATCCCTCGGGTCGTTTCAATCGCAACACACTCGAAGGGATCCTTGAGGTGGCTTACTATCCCGAAAAACTCCGGTCGGCGCATCGGCTTGATGCCAACACGACCGGGCTAGTCGTTCTTGCACGAAAACAGGTTTACTCGCGGTTCCTTCAATCGCAGTTTACTAGTGGAACCGTCAAGAAGACGTACCTTGCCACGGTTGATGGACACCCCGATTGGGAATCAATCGATTGCAATCTTGCAATTAGCAAAGAGCCCATCCATGGCGGCAGCCGCTGCATCGATCGCGATGGTCAATCAGCCCGCACTCGATTCCGAGTGCTCGAGCGATTGCCGCAGAGCAAGTCATTGATTGAGGCTATACCAGATACTGGTCGCACGCACCAAATACGATTGCATTTGGCGTCGCTTGGCTTCCCCATTTACAACGACCCACTTTACGTGGCGGGGGGGCGTGCACGCGAACAAGCGGATGAGAAACTACAATCCGAAGCGATGGGATTGCATGCTTGGAAACTAGAGTTCCTCCATCCAATCACAGGATTGCCGGTTTGTTTCGAGGCCACTGCGCCCACACTACGATCTTAAGTCGCTTCCGGCTAGCTCAGAAGTCGCATCCGACAGGTACGACCTACCGTAGGTCACTCTTGCCGAGAGTGACTTTGCATTGAACGCGGTCTTGAAATGCTTCTCAGGTCGACTTTGACCTACGGCGCAAGTTGATGTTTGCCTTCCGCAAACATTTTGTGGCAATCGTTGCAATTGACCAGCATTGTTTCATATGCCTGTCTCGTGTCAGCGTAGTTCTTTTTCTTTGCCGCTTTAAACGCCACTTCACCAGCCAGCTTCGAAGCTACACTGTACTCATCCCAATGGGCTTGATCTTTCTCTTGCTTTCGCAATACCAATAGATTGCTCCCTTCGGCCAAGATGAGTACATCGGAACGAATCGCTTTCCAGCCGTTATTGTCCTTTGGTTCGTTGGCAATGGATTCTTTGAGCCGCCTGTATGGAGCCTGAAACATACCCTCCATAAAGTCGTGCATATTCGTGTCCACAGGAACCAATTCAGCGGCTGCCTTGTTTGACGTAATGGCGACCGCCGATGAATGGAAATATGCTCCAAACCAGAGGGAACCGACGAGCGCCAATGGGATTCCAAATCGAAAAAAAGATTTCACTTTTTGCTCCAAACTTAGGGTTTAAGCCAACTTCAAAAACCGATTGTCTGGTGCATCGGGCGGAATTGCAAGCTATCCGAACGATCCACCGGTCAAGGAGGTTGTACAGCGTCAGAACGCCCCAATGGGCTTGCCCATTGGACGTTACGTTTCCTGGCTAGAAGATGAGTGCCTGCATGGCGAGCGGCAGGCTGAAATCTACTAGTAGCATGGCCCCCTGGGCCGTGCGGAACTCGGGCCAGGGGGTAATCGTCGCAGCTGACGAGCGCGATTGCTCACTCTACGGTTTTGGTTTGTTGGCTTGGCGCATTTTGGCAAGACGCTGCCGCAAACTTTCTTCATTTGGCCTTAACATCAACGCTCGTTCCAGGGAGGCCAATGCCTGTTCCTGTTTTCCATCGCGTTCTAGCGCCCCGCCTAGAGCGACGTGTATCTCAAAGGATTGAGGCTGGCAACGTGCCGCCTCGCGAAAAGCGACGATGGCTCTCGCATATTCTTTTTCCTGTTCCAAACACTTTCCAAGAAAGAGGTGAGCCATCCCGTGGTCCGGTTTGAGTTCGGTGGCACGTACAAAACTTTGAGCCGCTTTCGTGTAGTTCCCTTGACGGAATAAGGCCACACCAAGGTTATAGTTAGCTACGACGGAATCAGGTGATTGTTCCATTGCGTGCCGCCAAGCTGCTTCGGCATTGGGCAAGTCGTTTGCTTTGAGCAAGACCTGCCCTGCAAATCGCCAAGCCTCTTCCGATTGTGGATAAAGTTCCACCATTTGGACAAGCAATTGAGCCGCTTCGTTTCCTTTGCCTGTCGCAAGAAGTTGGTTGATCTGGGCTAGCATGGCTTTTAAGCCTACCATGGTTCGGTTCATTTCTCGGACCCAAGGGTCTGGCAACGGAAGGTCGTCCGGTAGTTGGCCCAGCTCTGCCATTTCTGCTTTGGCAGCGGCCTTGACGTCGAGTTGCGAAAAAATGCTCAGTCGCATGGTTCGCGCAGCCTTGCGCGTTCCCGGATTGACGGCCGGAGCCTCCAATGCGAGTAAGCTCTCTTTGTTTTGGCCTCGCTCATAGTACAAACGACCGAGTCCCAACTGTGCCCATGGGTTATCCGATTCGGAATGAGCAACTGTACGTAAGTTTTCTTCGGCCTCTTCAAATTGCCCAAGCTCCATGAGCGCTTTTGCAAGTCGCAGACGCGGAGCCGCCAACGAGCCCGCATGCTCGACGGCTCTCCTGAGTTTTACGACCGCGGCAGCAGGATCGTTCTTAATTAGTGCTAGTCCTTGGAAATAGGGCCAACGCGGTTCCGCGCCATCAAGCCGCTCGGCCTCACGAAAGCACATATCCGCTTCGTCGAGGAAGTCGTGAACCGACAGCACCATGCCAAGGTTGCCCCATGCGTTGGCAGTCTGCCGGGACCGCATTACACGCTCACGGAATTCCGTAATCGCTTTTACCACTGCTGGATCGACGTTCGTTCGGTCGATTTCCGGCGGCAACGGAGATGATTGCGAAGGTCGATTCCAGATGGCCAGTCCACCCGTTATTCCGAGCAGAAGTAACACTACAGCCAGAATTCGATAATGGCGGATCATGGATTTGATCTCTGAGAACTTGGTGTTCCCTCACCTTTGCGGATTACTACGGACTGATCCGCCGCGAGGCCAGGAAAGGACTCGATTTCATTGTCCGGCCATTTTATCAAAATCGAATCGACACGATCGATCACTCCCAAACCAAAGTGGACGTTTGGGGCGTTACTACATAGATAACTTGAGCCTGGGTTCAGCCACCTGACCCATCGTCGTGCTCCAGCCACGACCGTGACCTCGGCCCCATAGGCGTCTCGCGGACGTGGCCAGTCGAGGGCGCGTATGCTCAGCCAATGCCCAAGATCCGTATTAGCGTTGCGATAGATTCGCGCCGGTCCAGCGATCGTCGTTGCAAGCATATCTAGGGCGCCATCTCCATTCAGATCACCTATAGCCAGCCCACGCATCACGGCGGGCGTTCCGCAAAACGGATCGTTGTCATTCGAGATATCGCGGAAACGGCCGGACAAATCACCCACAAACATTTGATTTCGTTCTGCATAAGGCCGCCAGAAAGGGTCGATACTTGGAACGTCGACGGTCTTTCCTCGCTGGATGGCGCCATTGACCACAGCTAGGTCAAGGGCGCCATTGAGATCAAAGTCGGCTAGCACTGTGCCAAATCCCGTTCCTCTCCAACTGGGCGATGATAGGCCCGCTCCAATAGTTTGTTCGCGGAACATTCCACGCGGACCCTGTCGCCATACGTTATGAAGTTCATTGACCATGTGCGTGATGACGATGTCAAATAGGCCATCGTCGTTAATGTCGCCAAGGGCGATCCCCATGTTCGAGGGCGCGCGCCCCTGTGCGTCAAAGGCAAGTCCACGTTCTAGTGCCTCGTCAACGAAGGTTCCGTCGCACCGATTGATCCACAAGTGATTCGCGTGGTTGTCATTGGCGATGAAAATATCCTGCCAGCCATCGCCATCGAAGTCAGCGCAAACGACACCAAGGCCGGGCGCTGGTTGGCGAGCAAGTCCCGAGGCCACCGTAGTGTCTTCAAACCGCGGAGTACCCGACGGCTGAGTAGCGCCAAGGTTATGAAAAAGTCGCGAGACCGAATTCGTGAAAGTCTTAGGATGACAGAACTCGGGATGCGTCGCGAGCCCCACGCAATTGTAGGACGAGTCGTAATCGACATAATTGACCACCACGAGGTCGAGCCAACCATCACGGTCGTAATCAAAAAAACTAGCCGATGTACCCCAAGAAACATTGTCAAGACCGATACTGGTCGTCACGTCATTAAAAGTACCATCGCCACGGTTGAGAAACAAATTGATGCGCCCAAAGGATGTAACTAGCACGTCAGCATAGCCATCGTTATTGATATCACCGATCGCGACCCCCATATTGTATCCGGCAATATCGAGACCAGAGCCAGTGCTAACATCTTGGAAGCGGCCATCGGGCAACTGTCGATACAGACGGTTCCGTGAAGAAGAATCAGGACCAGCGTTCTGTAGCAAATACAGATCCATGCGATTGTCGTTGTCAAAGTCGAAGATGGCCGCGCCAGATCCCATCACTTGAGGCATAAAATAGGTTCCAGTCGGACCAGCGTTGTGGACAAAGTCGAGGCCTAACTCGCTGGTAACGTCTCGGAACCAGGGCTTGGGCTTAGCTGAACTCTCGGCGACGACTATCTTCGCCGGCTCCGGGCGGCAGCCAATCAGCAATGACGTTGCCACCAAGAATAAATAGATGCAGGTTAGCGTTCCGTTGGTTGCAACTCGAGCGCATGGCGATTGCCACATAAATTCCTCTGCGATCGCAGAATCAGTCCAATGAAAAATCAATCGAAAGAGACTAGTAGGTCGGTCGAACCCTGGACATTGTACCCTATTAATTTAATGCTGCCGCGTCGGTTTAATAGTGTTAAGACGAGCGGTGAATTGTTCGGGCTCAGGGAATCACAGCCTCCTTTTTACACATTTCGGTCGCATTCACCGATAAGCGTCCCAAGAAGCGAAAACTTCCTACGAACTAATTTCCTACGAACCAATGTCGTACTATTTGCCAAACAGCCTTCGGAGAATTTAGATGAAGATCCAATGGAAAATCGCGACTATCTCAGGCTTGATCCTCACTGTTGCCTCGGCAACTGGAGCGGTGGTTCCATTCATTGACGATTCGAATTCCACTGCGAAGGTGGAAAAGGTGAGATTCGACTATAAGGTGCGGGAAGACTTATTCGCCGGATTTCAAGGCGATGTCGAAGCATTGACTCGAGGAATGAAAACGTGCGAAGACGTACTTGCAGTCGAGCCAAAACATGCCGAGGCCATGGTTTGGCTTGGCGGTGGGCAAGTCTATTTGAGCGGTCAAAACTTCTCTAAGGGTAACGTCGTTGAAGGGATGAAGAACTGGCAAATCGGAATCAAGAACATGGACCTTGCTGCCGAACTTGAACCGGAAAACATAGGCGTCCTCATTCCAAGAGCCGCTATCCTGATGCCTGCTTCGCGGGGGTTGCCAGCCTCGATCGGCAAAACGGTTCTCGAAAGCGTGCTCAAGGACTTTGAGCGAGTTTACTCCATTCAGAAAGACTCCCTAAACAAGATCGGTGAACACCCACTTGGGGAACTGCGAATGGGCTTGGCGGAAATCAATCGTCGTTTGGGGAAACTGAACGACTCCAGGGAGCACTTGGAAGCTTTGGCCAAGGAATTGCCTAACTCCGAATACGCTGTAGAAGCAAAAAAATGGTTGGCTGCTAAGCCCACGGAAAAGTTAGCCCACAACTGCATCGGCTGCCATTCGAAATAGTTTTTGGCGAAAGGCAAGTAGCATGGCCACCGCGCCGTTTGAATTTCTACCGTGGCCTACTCTACCGTTTCCTACTCTACCGTGGTCAAACACGTTGCGCAAAGGACCACCGCAAAGACTGAACAATCCGAACATTTGAATTCCCACGTGTTGAATTTCAACCAAAGTGGCAAGGTCATTTAACTCGTAATGGAAAGTTGTCGTAGATAGGGGTGCCCCCCAAGCAAAAGTGCTCTTGCCCCGACCAAGAGCGCCAAGCACACTTGTTCATATCGCGACGACTGCCCCCGATGCGAATTGCTGTTAAATACCAAAAGATAGCCTGGCAAAAGGTTGCCTGGCTACTGTACTGTCCTCGCGTCGCATTTCTTG
>JANLUJ010000972.1:0-8121 GCA_031363425.1 Pirellula sp. | reverse complement strand
CCCTGACTTACTTTCTTCGATTATGCGGGCTTGTTTTTCGTTCAATGCGAAAAATCCAACACGCTGACGCGGAGCTATATCAAGCGTTTTTTACCCACAGATTCTGCGGAAGAGCCTTTTTTATTGTAGAACAGTTTTCTCAACTGTTCACGCACTGCGTTCCTATCCCAAAGCACAGCCTCGCTTCATGTGACTTTTGCACCAGGATAACGCAGATATCACGAATAGAGCGTGGCACAATCCTATACGGATCAGCCGAACATCGGTCCTGGCGATCGACAAACGGCGGTAGCGTCGACGATCTACTCCATGCTCAATTACTGGCATTTCGCTTTCGAGCAACAGCGTCAAGTCAGTGAAGTGTGGTATCAGCGTTCCTTGCAAGGTACAATTAAGGTTTGCCCTTTTCCACATGTGAGATAATGTCATGAGCATTGCGTTAGCATCCACTTGGGAAGACCGATTGACAGACCTTGGCAACGTCCCGGTTGCACGAGTCAGAAGTGATCCCGCGCCGGGGACGGCAAGTCTCGAAGACGTGGTGAGGCTGCGCAACACCGAACGACGACTGTATGAATTGGTCGATGGCACACTAGTTGAGAAAGCAATGGGATGGCAAGAATCACTGTTGGCCGGAATTTTGATGCATTGGTTGCACAAATATTTGGACTTGCATCGCATCGGGGTCGCAACCGGGCCAGACGGAATGACGCGTCTCTTTGGCGACACCGTTCGTGGCCCTGACGTTGCTTTCGTAGCGTGGGATCGAATGCCTAGCGGCCAAATTCCTAAAGAACCTGTCCCCGATCTCGTTCCCAATTTTGTGATTGAGGTTCTCAGTATCGGAAATACGTACGGAGAGATGTCTCGCAAAAGGCGAGAGTACTTTCATGCCGGGGTCGAGCTACTGTGGATGGTCGATCATCGGTCGCGAACCGTGACTGTATTTCGAACGCCTCTGGATGCTACAGTATTGTCCGAGGGACAGACCTTGGATGGTGGCAAGGTCCTTCCTGGCTGGCAAGTTGACATCGCAGAACTATTCGGTCGACTCGATCGCACGCCGTCTTAACCTACCAATCAATGGGCGAAGGATCGCCTTGTTCCCAGTCAGATCGAACGTTGCTAAGATACGTTAGATGAACTTTTTGAACTGACTCGTGTTGCAAGGACATGCAAACCATGGTGAGGGAATCTTCCAAAGCTTCCAAGCAAAGCAAGACTGCCGCCCCCGCCAAACCCGGAAAGAAGACAAAACGAAACCCACATCGGGTTACCAAAAGATTGACTATTCGCGACAGGTTAGGACAGCTGACCATACGGGCCGCGGAACGGCTGTTGGGCGAACAGGGCGCTAAGCGATTGCGTCAGGGTGGAAAAACCCAAATCGACGTTCCCAAGGCTGTCCGACTTTCTGGCGATTCGTTGTTCGCCGCCATTCCGGACGCGGAACTTCCATCGAAGGTCGCGCAAGTCACCATCGTTGAAATGTCGAACAAGCCGAACGGACTTCATCTCCATTGCGATGTTTGCAAAACCGATTGCGATCACATCGCTGCTGCGTTGCACATGGTCCTGGAATCGAAACTCATTCTTGGTCTATCCGAAGTTCCTGATCCACATGAACCTATCGAAAATTTGTCTCCCAAGGAGTTGATCGCGCGGGCCGTGTTCGAACGTCAACAGCGTGCTCAAGCCGAACGGATGCTTTTGAAATCTACGGACGCTTCGACCCCATGGGCCGACTATACCGTCACAAGTCAAGAAAGCGGAAACTCCTATCGTGTTTCGATGCGAGGCTTGGAGATCGGACGCTCGTATTGTTCCTGCCCCGACTTCCGTACCAACCAACTAGGAACGTGCAAACATATTCTCTTCGCCAAGTCTAAAATCGAAAAACGCTTTAGCAAAGACGCGATAGCCAAGCCCTATGTACGCAAGAACATATCGCTTCGTATGCACTACGGCGACATTACCGATCCTGAGCTCGGGTTGCGATTCAATTTACCAAACCCATTGCAACCGCAGTCTGCTAGGCTCCTCAAGGGCTTCATCGACAAGACACAGACGGATGTATCCAAAGTAATGAAGGTTCTCCGCGAACTGGAACGAGCAGGTACCGAAGTAGCGATCTATCCCGACGCAGAATCGTTTATAGAAACTCGATTGCTCCAAAAAAAGCTTCAAGCCAAGTCGAGCGAGATTCGTTTGGATCCAAAGAAGCACCCCTATCGAAAGCAACTGCTCAAGGTTGAATTGCTTCCTTATCAACTCGATGGGATCGCGTTCGCAGTCGGGGCAGGGCGGGCGATACTGGCTGATGATATGGGATTGGGGAAAACCATCCAAGGAATTGGGACCGCCGAATTGCTTGCGAAGTTTGCGAATATTAAGAATGTTTTGATCGTAACTCCAGCAAGCCTCAAGAGCCAATGGGCATCTGAAATTACAAGGTTTTGCAATCGTTCTCATCGCATCATTCTGGGTTCTGCAAGCGAACGGGCCGAACAGTATTCTGGCGACGACTTTTTCAAGATCGCGAACTACGAACAAATCATGAGGGACGAAGCCATCGTCAGCCTGATCGAATGGCACCTCATTATCCTGGACGAAGGGCAACGCATCAAGAACTGGGAATCGAAAACCACGCGTGTCTTTCAGAAACTGCGATCTAAGTTCGCGTTGGTTCTGTCTGGAACTCCTTTGGAGAACAGACTCGAAGAGCTATTTACCGTCGTTCGGTTTGTGGACAATCAAACGTTGGGCCCCGCCTATCGATTCTTTCATCGGCACCGTGTGGTCAATGAGATTGGTAAGATCTCGGGTTACAAAAATCTGGATCAACTGCGAGAGATGTTGAAACCTATTTTGCTGAGAAGGACACGTCAATCGGTCATGCAGCAATTGCCCGAGCGCACGACAGAAATTGTTCGCATTCGCCCTACCGACGAACAAAAGACATTGAGCGACGATCATGTTGCCCAGGCGGCTCAGATTGCATCTAAGGCGTACATAACTGAAATGGACTTGCTGCGATTGCAGAAGCATTTGTTGATGGCCCGCATGGCTTGCAATAGTACATTTTTGGTCGATAAACAGCCGCCGGGATACTCCAGCAAACTGGAAACGTTGGATGAACTGGTGGAGCAGTTGGCTGACGAGGAATCTCGCAAGATTGTTTTGTTCAGCGAATGGACCACGATGCTTTCGTTGATTGAGCCGCTTTTCAAGAAGCACAAACTGCCCTTTGTTCGCTTGGACGGTCAAGTCCCGCAGAAGCAACGGCAACAGATCGTTCATGCATTTCAAAATGATCCAAAGTGTCGAGCCATTATCATGTCCAACGCGGGGGCGACAGGTTTGAATTTGCAGTCGGCCAACACCGTGATCAATGTCGATTTGCCTTGGAATCCAGCCGTCTTGGAGCAACGCATCGCTCGCGCGCACCGAATGGGACAGAAAAATCCTGTTCAAGTTTTCTTGCTGGTCACTGAGGATACGATTGAGGAACGCATGTTAGCAACGTTGGCCAGCAAGCATGATCTGGCCATGGCTGCCCTCGATGTCGAAAGCGATGTAAGCGAAGTGAAGCTCGAAAGTGGTATGGAGGAGTTGAAGCGCCGCTTGGAAAAATTGCTTGGCGAAAAGCCAACGGCGCCCATCGATCAGTCGCGTCAAATTCAAATTGCAAAGCAAACAGAGCAATTGGTGGAGCGTCGTGAGCGAGTTGCTTCGGCCAGCGGCGAGTTGCTTGGAGCAGCGATTCAACTTGTTTCGCAACTGTTAGACACTGGAACGCCACCGCCAAGTGAAACGGTGGCTCAAATTGCGAGCGGACTTTCCGAATGTGTGGATCGAGACGCTCAGGGTCGAATTCAATTGCGACTGACGTTGCCCAACGACGCCGCTCTTCAGTCACTCGCCGCGTCGTTGGCTAAGTTATTGGTACAGCAATGAGGCCGGCTGTGGGATAGGCTTCCAGCCTGTCTATGTATTTCAATTTATGCTTCTATCGATTTTTAAACCGGCTAGCAGCCTGTTTACGTTTACCCCCATTCACTGAAAGCACTCGATCATGGCATCTGTTGCAGTCGTTTATTTTTCCGCTACCGGTCATACCCAACAAGTTGCCGAAGCAGTCGCCGAAGGCGCGAAATCGGTAGCAGGTACCGAGGTAGCGATCCTTCAGATTGTTGGCGAAGATATTCAGAATGGCCGCTGGAAAAATGACACGGTCGTCGCTGCACTGAACGCAGCCGACGCTATTGTATTTGGAACACCAACGTACATGGGAGGGTATGCCAGTCAATTCAAAGCGTTCATCGATGCCTGCGGTGGTATCTGGTACCAACAGGGATGGAAGAACAAAATCGGCGCCGGCTTCACTCATTCACAGGGGTTGTCAGGGGACAAGTTGAACACACTCGCCGGTTTGATGATCAACGGGATGCAGCACAGCATGATTTGGGTGGGCACAGGTGTAATGCCGGAGGGAGCAACACCCGAAAAGACCAATCGCCTGTCGAGTTATACCGGCGCGATGGCACAATCCAATATGGATCAGCCGAACATTGGTCCTGGAGATCGACAAACGGCGGTAGCGTTGGGAATGCGAGTGGCGGAAGCTGCAGCACGATGGAATCGATAAAGGATATTGCAGAAATGTTTGAGCACGTAGCATTCCTATTTCGACATCAGCCCTACCGTGTTTACCGCGATAACGCGGTATTGATGGATTTTGCCGATTTCTGGCTTCGAATCGGTGAATTGCATGCGAACAAGTGGCTGGGCCGGGGTGTCGCTATATTGCAGTTTTTGAAATACCGGGCGACCAAACGGATTCTTCCCTTGCTCGGGCACATTCGCTAGGAATTCGCCATCGCGCTCGATGATGAAACTCGCTAGGCCACTTTCCAGGTCCGCAACTGCGTTCCAAGTCACTTCCGCACCTTGGACGCGAATGTTCGTTGGAGGTGGAGGGGGTGTCGCGTCGGTCACAGCGGTGTCTGTGATGTATTGAGTCCATGCAGTTGCCACCGACTCGCTTGGCAGCCAAACAGAACGTTCGACGGCGCCCTGGAATTCAGCCTGCGGAACCGGGGCGACGCTTTTTGCCGATTCTATTTCAATCGGTGCGAGCCATGCCGCAGTATTCTGCATGGACTTAAGCGGCAGCCCGGTCGTATTCGGCAGTCGCAAGGACAAGCATGTGTCGAACCAGGGTATTGCAAGATAACGCTGATTGCCGCACTCGTGGCTCGTTAACGGATCGATCGCGACAGCCACGAGTCCGCCCTTAGCGCGAAGGGCCAAAACGAATATTTCCACATTTTTCCAGACTCCTGCAAACTGGCCTTCTTTGAACGTGACACCTTCTTTCGTGCCGAGGTTGCACATCAGGGGTACGGCTGTGGCACCCTCTGGGATGTCATAGGGTTTCGGTTTGCCTTCAACGGCGGCCAGCGCGGGCACTCCAGATCGAAGCCATGCGGCCGCGACGCGTTCCGGATGCAATAGAACCATTCCGCCTGCCCAATGACCACCGCCACTATGCCCCCAAATGGCCCACGGTACATCGGCGAGTTCAGGGTGCCTCGACCGCGATCCCAATTCACTTAGCGACTTTCGAAACACGACATCCGATCCATTGCGAGGGTCACACCAAAGCTGACAGTCCGCTTTGTCCGGTTGTTCGTACGATGGGGACATCAAAGCGCAGTCGTGCCTCAATGCAAGCGCCTGCCAATGCAAGTCAAAGGCACCGGTTTGCCCCGATTTGCAGGAACCTTCACCGCAGCCATGCTGATGTACAATGAGACCACGTAGTGTATGGACGCCGGGCGGCACCCAAACGGTAAAACTCACTGGATAAATAAGCTCATCCGGATTGGCTGACGCTTCGTATCGTACCTGGTAGTAGGGTGGCTCTATTTCAATCGAGGTCTGATAGACAGAATCCTGAGCAAAGGCCGAACCCCGAAAGAAGCAAAACCAAATCGCAAAGAGTATGTTGCCGTTGATTTTCATGAGAGGACCAGAGGGGCGATTGGAGCGACTGAACCTATTCTGTTTTAGCTGAATATCCAGACTTCACAATGGCGCGAGCTAATCACTCAAGCTCATCCAAGTTTTTTGGCCAGTCGTCTTTCAGCAATCGACTTAACGATCGATCCGCCAGAATGCGGCCCTCGGTTTGGCAGCGTGGGCAATAGTTGCATTCGCTGTCGGCGTAACGAATACGTTGAATGGGAGCGCTGCAGGCAGAACATTCCGTTCCAAATTTCCCGTGGACTTTCATCTCTGGTCTAAACGCAGTCACCCGTTCTGGAAAGTCGTTCGCATGCTGGGATTGCAGTAACTCGATCCACCATCTTAATGTGTTGCCGCAAGCTTGCCAAAGTCGTTCGACCTCGATTGCTGTCAAGTTTTCTGTGCGTTGCAATGGAGACAGCTTGGCAGCAAACAAAATTTCATCGCTGTATGCATTTCCTATGCCATCGAATCGAGCTGGGTCCGCCAATGCTCGTTTAAGAGTATTGTTTCGACTAAGCAGACTTGTGCGAAACTCCTCAAGTTCACATCGCAGCGGGTCGAGACCCGGCTTGTGCAATGCGTTGACGGCTTCGCGTCCAACGACAACCCACATCCCTGCCCTCTTCTTGGAGCTCGCTTCCGTGAGCATCATCGTTCCGTGTTCGAACTGAAAGGCCGCGAGATCGTTCTTGGCCCTCGGCAACAAACCCCTGTTTTTCCAATGAAACCTGCCTGCGATCATCAGGTGGATGACCAAAAAGAGATTCTTTTCAAAACACCAGACCAGGCGCTTTCCCAAACGTTCTACTGCGGCCACGCGTAAACCAACTAAAGTCGCCGGATCAAGCTCCCACGTTCGCAATAGAAATGGACTTCGAACAAAAACGGATTGCAAAGCATGCCCAGCAATCTTTCGTTGGAGTGCAGTCTGGTACAGCAGGACGTCAGGAAGCTCTGGCATCAGTTTAGCCTGGAAGCAACGTTTCCCGGCTAGAAGCGATCGAAAACTTGCCAAGCCGCAATAACAACATGAACAGATTTACTCGTCGTCTTCGAATTCTTCTGGCGCCTTGAGGACTACCTGGGTTGTGAATTCCTCTTTTGAGACATTGCCGTCCGAGTCCTTGTCTAAAACAACCATGAGGGATTTCACGCGGCCACGGATTTCTGCGCCCTCGAGAATTCCATTGTCGTCCTTATCCAAAGTCTTGAAGAAGACTGCCGGATCAAGCGATGTACTTCCTGGCTTCGTTTCCTCCATTTTCTTGGGGGAAACTGTTATCTCGACTTTGTTTGACCCGTCTGGTTTAATCGACGCCTCGAATTTTGCCTTCGCTTTGGCCTGCTCATCCATCAGCATCATTCGGGTCGCGGCCCACGGTACCAAGAAATAAAGAGCGGCAGCGGCAATTCCAAGCCCTACTATGATGGGTAGTGCGGAACGTTTTTTGGGAAGTGTGTTGCCCAATTGGGCATCTGTGGAATTCATGAACGACTTGACCTAGTTTTAAAGCATATGTTTGACCGCTTGAAGCTAGCTAGTTTGGCATTCCGGGATAAGTTTGTCAAATCATTCCCGGTTCTTCAGCCCCGGCGGAGTCTTCAGCTGAGCCTTAGTAAATGGTAGAATTCAAAGTGACTGGTTCCCGCGTCCGCCCGCAATAAACCATCTCCCTTTCGCTGCAAGAGATTCCCGATCTAGTGGCTGACGGTTACTTCATGCCAGTATTGACTTTCATCTCTATACGAACCCAAACGAGCCTAAATCGTGAAACGAATTCTCCTATTCCTTTGCCTTTCAACCCCGTTCGGACTTGGATTTCTAGGATGCGAAACTTCGGGAAAAAACCCTGACACTGCGACCGCGAGCACGAGCGAAAGCGGTCCAAACAAAAAGAATCCAAGTGGAGAGCCAGACTACGTTACCGTGCAGCACTGCTTAATTGGTTTCAAAGGCTCCCTGCCCGACAAGCCAATCAAACGGACGAAAGAAGAAGCCAAAGTGCTGGCGGACCAACTGCTTGAGAAATTGAAGGCCGGAGCCAATTTCGACGAAATCATCATTCAATACACCGACGACTCTCCGCC
>JANLUJ010000927.1:0-8843 GCA_031363425.1 Pirellula sp. | reverse complement strand
AATTGAAGTTCACTTGCTCGGTACTGATCGAGCCGGTGTTATCGATCGTGACGCCATCCAACTCCTGGACATAGATCCCCGTTGCGCTACGGGCCGCTAAGATTGATACTTGGGTATCGATTGCGTTGATATTGATGTCTGGGGTTCCGTTCAAAATATCCGAGCCACCGATGGTTCCAGTTGTAGCGACCATCCGCAAATTATTTGCTTGAACATTCAGTGCTGCTCCGTTGTTGTCTAGAATCGAGCGATCTGCCAACAGGCTTACGTTGTGATTGGGGGCACTGATGCGGCTCAACAGGATATCGCCGTTGTTTTGAGCTTCGATGCGTATATTGCCTTCGTTCGGGTTGAGGCCGCCGGCTGTGGTTATGCTCGTTCCGGCAGCCATGTCCACACCGCTGATCGCATCAAGAGCACCACTGTTAGCTGCCAAGAGATACACCGTGCCGGCACCACTTGTGACTATATTCGCATTGAGGTCGATGTCATCCGACGCCACCAAACTGATGTGGCCAGTACCTGAGCGAACTACGGCGTTGACGATGATGTCGCCATTGATTGCTTGCGTTTGCAACAGAACATCGCCGGTTCCGTTGGCTTGAATTCCAAACGCTACGTCCAAACCTGGATTGACGATGATGTTGCCCGTCGTGCTCTGCAATTTGATCGGACCATTGTTCGTCGTCGTCAAATCCTCGAGACTGGCATCGGTGACGACCGTTCGGGTCGAATTGAAGTTCACTTGCTCGGTACTGATCGAGCCGGTGTTATCGATCGTGACGCCATCCAACTCCTGGACATAGATCCCCGTTGCGCTACGGGCCGCTAGGATTGCTACTTGTGTATCGATCGCATTGATATTCGCATCCGGAGTTCCATTCAACAAATCGGATCTACCGATCGTTCCATTCGTGGCCACCATCCTTAAGTTATTTGCTTGAACATTCAGAGTTGCTCCGTTGTTATCTAGAATCGAGCGATCTGCCAACAGGCTTACGTTGTGATTGGGGGCATTGATCCGGCCCAACAGGATATCGCCGTTGTTTTGCGCTTCGATGCGTACATTGCCTTCGTTCGGGTTGAGCCCGCCGGCTGTGGTTATGCTCGTTCCGGCAGCCATGTCCACACCGCTAATCGCATCAACAGCACCACTGTTGGCTGCCAAGAGATAAACCGTGCCAGCACCACTCGTTATCATATTCGCATTCAGGTCGATGTCGTCCGACGCGATCAAACTGACGTGTCCGGTGGTACCATTGACATCGCTATTGACAACGATGTCCCCAGCGGCTCTGAGGAGCACATCACCTGCCCCTGCCGCTTGAACTGCGAAGCCGTTGGCGTTGCCATCATTGGCGACGATATCGCCACGCAGACTAAGAAGCTTGATCGGTCCCGCATCGGTCGTGACCAGATCGGATTGAGTCAAGTCGGTTCTAGCGGTTAGTGTCGAATTGAAGCGTACTTCCTGGACGGTAATATCGCCTGTTGCATCGATAAACACCGAATCGAACTCTTGGACGTAAATACCATCAGCGCTTCGGGCCGATAGGGTATTAATCACCGTGTCAATCGCATTGCGGTTCACATTCGGCAGTCCATTCGCCGCGTCCGCTAGGCCAATCGTGCCCACTTGGTTGCTTGCGTTGGTAATCGCGGCATCCGCTACCATACGTAAAGCATCGGCTCGAACATTGACCGCCGCAACAAGCGACGCATTGGCCAATGTAAAACTGCTGGTCAAATTAACTGAGAGCGTGACCAAATTGCCTGCGATAGCGGTTACCGTAAACAATTCGTTAGCTGTCCCGGTCGCTTGCAGGAAGATCTCATCTCCAATTGCTAGGCCAGTTGCATTGACTAGTGTTACTTGATTCTGGCCCGCTAAAGCGTCGGCCGAAAGGGAACTGACAGCGTTGTTGTCGAGGATGGAGCGTTCGGCTATTAAACTAACGTCGCCAGCACCTGCGTTGATGTACGACAACAGGATATCACCCTCGTTGTCGGCTACGACTCGAACGTTACCGCCAGCCGTACGCACGGAGGTACCAGATTGCATATCAACGCCACTGATCGCATCGGCTGTAATGTTTGTTGCAAGCAAATAGACCGTCCCAGTACCGCCGGTAGAAATGTTCGAATTCAAATCGATATCGTCATTTGCAGTCAAACTTACGTGACCGGTCATACCGCGTACAATATCGTTTACTACGATGTCGCCGCCAAGCAGTGCAGTCGACTGCAATAAGATGTTACCGGTTCCATTGACAATGAAGTTGTTGGCGATCACATCGTTGGTAACTGTAATGGCCCCGTTTACTTGCAGTAGGATGCTTCCGTCGATGCTCAACGTTTGTAGAGCCACCCCGTCCAATCCAGTTGGCGGATCAAAGTACGGGGTACTAAGGTCGATCAATTCTAAGGCAACTGGAGAGGTAATCGTCAGTGAGCCTCGGGCAGTAGCGTCAAGCTGGGTGGTCGTGACGGTGAGCGTTTCGGATTGGCCTGAATACACCATCAAGCGATTTGCGTTGAGAACAATTGGATTGAGCACGTTGCCGCCAGCTACAATATCTGCACCCTCAACCCGCAGATCACCTGTGACGGTTAGAGTAATTCCTAAATTCAGAGTCCCAACGCCATTGCTGTCCGCGTCCGCAATCAGCGCCACGTTGGTAACGAGCAATAGACCAGCGACGTTTATGTCTCCGTTGGATTGATACCAGAGAGTATTCGTGTTTAATGTAACCACGGGAGGTGCGACTGCGTCGAGATCGATTGCAATCAGCCCCATCAATGCATTTGCGACGAAACTGCCAGTCGCGTTTAATTCGAGAGGATTCACATTTTCTATGAAGATCGACGCAGAGGATGCACCGATGCTTCCTGTGGTTGCTGTCAAGGTGATGTCGTTGCCTCGAATATCTAGCGCATCAACCCCTGGTTCATTGTCGATAATATTGTTTTGCGCTGTAATGATGACATCACCGAAATTTGGGCCCGCTTGAACCAAACCGACACTGACGTCACCTGCTGAGCTAACTAAGGTGACGTCATTCAGATCCGTATCGGTGCCTGTGGCGTCCACATTGATTGCGGTAATTGTTCCTTGAGCAAAGACATCGATCAATCCCGCAAGGTTTACAACATTTGTTAGATTTATCTCGTTCGACTCACGGATTACAATTCCGCCAGAAAGGGTGTTATTGGCTGTTAGGTTCGCGACGTTCGTATCGATGTTGATTCCGGTAGCGGCGTTGGCAGTTAGGTTGTTGGTGGTTACCTCAACGCTAGCGCTGCCGTCTTGTGAAATGGAGCCTCGATCGCCATCTGCGGCTCCCACGCCGGCATTGTCAAGGTCCGCTGACAACACGACGGAGTGGAGCCCGCCGCCAGTAGTTTCGATTCGTCCCGTGTTGAAAACAATATTGTCGCCGGCTTGAAACGTCAAAGTTTGAGCTACGAGAGACGTAAGAGTCACGACAGCGGCGCTGTCGATGGTCAAATTATCACCGGCCAAAGCGCTATCGCCTGCGGTAAAGATCATCGATGCTCCAACATTGATGTCCGCGCTAATTGTCAGGGGGCTATTTGCTGCGAGAAAACCGCCTCCTCCGGCCGATGATATCCCGGTTACTGCAATTCCCCCTGCAAGATCCGTTAGCTGCACCAGTCCCGGAGCATTGAACGTGAGGCGAATGGAATTGATGTCGATGTCAGCCACTGCGGCACCAGCACCGATTGCGCCATTGGTGGCCGACAAGAATATCAATCCGCTAGTGGCCGATAGATTTGCTGTCTCCAACGCGGTTCCGTCTACGATGTTGCTCAATGTCCGTATATCGATTGCAGTGTTCGCATTGCTATTTGCAGTAAGTTGACCAAGCGTGATGTCGCCACCAAAAGCGTTTTCTGCGCTAAAGCGAATCGTGCCAC
The DNA here is from genome assembly GCA_031363425.1 of Pirellula sp. Taxonomy (GTDB): domain Bacteria; phylum Planctomycetota; class Planctomycetia; order Pirellulales; family Pirellulaceae; genus JBKCUI01. The sequence goes on along the minus strand of JANLUJ010000927.1, from coordinate 4,904 downwards.
CATCGACTTGAATCGTGGAGCCGTCGGCCATGAAAATCTCGTCGGCTCCATTGCCGTCCGATGAATCCGTGTTCGCAGTTAGGGTAACATTGCCAAGGTTGCTTGCCCGGACTGAACCCGTTGAACCAAAAAGGATGCTGTCTGCACTTTGTAGATCTACATCGCCATTGTTTGACTGAACAAGTCCATCCATTTGAATATCGGAGTCTACCCCGATGGCTTGAACTACCATTGCAGTGTCTGCAGTCAAGCTGCTACCGGCATTGAATTGAATAGAACCATTGGATGTAATGTCGATCGAACCAGCGGTATTTACTCCATTGAACTGAGTGCTTGAGTCTTCAACAATTTGAACGGCTCCGGTTGACGTAACAGTCAACGATCCAAACTGCATGTTGTCGCCAACCGCCGAACCAAGGGTAATGTTGGTGGCGTTTAAATTCGCGTTGCCAAGAACATTCAGGGAGCTATTTGCGCTATCGGATATGGTTCCGTTAACGGCCTGCGCTGTGAGATTCCCATTTAACGTGAGGTCCCCCCCGAAGTTGATGGACGTTTGCGCAGATATGTTGGCGTCGTTTTGGAGTGTCGCGGTGGATTCGATCGTTGCAGAGTTAACGTTTTGAGCGATCAGATTCTGCAAACTATTGCTGGCGGTAAAATCTCCGCGCCAAGCAAAAGTGCCAATTCCTCCGGCAGCCCCATTGACCTGGATTTGCTTGAGGCTGGAGAGTACGCCAATTGCTGTTTCGCCCGCGCTCGATTGATTGTTGTCCGTGTCGGCATAGAAATTATTTCCATCAACGAGAAGCGCTGCATCCGTATTGCCACCGTCGTTGACAATGTTGATCGTGAGTTGACCGATCCCTGCTGTATCGTCGAATACCGCGGTTACGGAAAGCACTCGACGGCATTCAAGTCTTCGAAACGTATGCGAGATTTCCGATGTAAGGGCGATTCGTTGAATCCGTCGTTGCCGCCCGAGAAAAAATTGTTTTAGGGCGTTTGCGAGTCGTCGCGTTAGTTTTTTCATTGGCGTGTAACCCGAAAGACAGATTGGCATTGCCGCATGACTGCGCAAGCCCTTGAAGACAAAAAATTGAATTCTGCCACATTCTAGTTCAAAACAGGCTTTTAAAAAGGTTTTTGTACTTTTTCGGCGAATCATCTAGTGGTGAGCGGTAGGCTCAACTGGTTTCCGTGGCAACAGTAAGTGGGATTGCAACGGATCGGCTTGTTTCAATAGGGTCACATAAAAGCTCAATAATTCAAATTTTAAGGTTTTTTGGAAGTATTATTAAAATTCAGACAACACTTGTGTTTTGCTGACGACAACCAAATTCTCGTCACCCTCATCCGCGATTTCAAAACCAGATTGCTTCCAAAGGGCAATCTCAATCTTGATCATCACATGATATGTGTACTGGAAGTAATTGAAGGGCCAGCAAGGGGAAAACGGATATGGCTCAAGGAAAACATGTCCATCGAGGTTGGACGTGTTTCTACGGCTGACTTTGCAGTTCCATCGGACGGTCATATGTCCAGACGTCATTTGCTTTTAGAGTCAACCAAGGGTGGCTTTCGTGTTCGGGATATGGGGAGTGCAAATGGCACGTTTTTGAACGACGCTCGCATCACCGTAGAAAATCTTTCCACAGGAGACACGGTACGCGCAGGTATGACTACTTTTAGTGTTTCGATACGGGATCGAGGGGAAAATCCGCATTCTCAGGATGGACTAACATTTAGTCACCGTTTGCGATCAAGTGACGGCCTTGCCCCGGAAAATCATGGGACGATTCGATCCTTGGAGGGGTTGGAAGGATTGGAGGGAATAGAGCAATCGGAATTCGAGAACACCCTTAGAATCCCCGCTCGTTCGGCAGAAATTCCATCCGAAATCAAGCAGCTAGAACCATTGTTGGATTCGTTGCCGAAAGTGGCGAGTTGGTGGAAATCCTACTTTAAACCTATATCGGTTTCCCCGATTTTCGAACAATCGGCGCTATACTCATCGCCCTTTGGCAACCTAATGGGACTTTTGAAAGAGTTTGAATCCGAATTTGAATTGTCGATCATTGTGAACGAGAGTCAATTGGACTCGAAGGGGCACGACCTCTTGGCCTCGCTAGGATCAGAGGGGTACGTAGAGTCTTTATCGAAAACTCTTTGGCGCGTAAAGTTTGGAACGTCGCGAGACTTTCAAAAAATCCTAGCTTTGTATGTTGGCCAGGATGCGATCATCTGCCTTGGGGAAAAGAAGCGGTTGTCTGGTGACGATTGGGGATTGCTTATGAACTCTTTCAGTTATCCTTCGATGCTTAGAACGCATCTGACAAGCTCGGAATCGAATTTGCGAAAAACACTTCTCCGCTTAAACTTAATGTGCATTTTCGAACTGGATAGCGAAGGGAATTTGGGACTGTTCAACGGAGAATAAGAAGATTTTGAAGCCAGGTAGGCCGTCTCGGATTTGATTCCGCAACACTAGCCACCGGCTTTGAAGCCAGGCCAATACTTGTGAATCAACATGCCTGCGATAGCAATCAAAGCAATCGTGCCTACCAATGCTGCGATGTTTGCAAGGAACTGATACTGTCCGTTCAATCTCCGAGCTTTAGGAGCCCATTCTAACTCACCTTCCTGCTGCATCACCTTAGCAAAAACGCTTTTCAGAAACGCTTGTTGGTTTGGCAAAGTACCGGTCGCAGCGAAATAGCATCCTCCAAACAAGAATTGCTCATACGCAAGTTGAGGCTCAAGCCGAGTATCAAACCCGAAACCTTGAGCGAGTACCGACCTAAGACTGGCAGAGAACGCTCCTCTCACCCGACAAAGCATCATGAACAGGCGTGAATTATTCTTTTTCTTGAGTGCATTGGCTTCCTGAAAAAGCATGTAGATCCAATCTTCGAAGGTGGCGGTAGCGTGAACTGCGATCGCGTCCAGCCGTGCAGCTTCGGGAGCAACCCACAGTTCGGAGCCTTTTCCAAATCGATTTTCAGCTGGTTGTTGCGGAGGCAACCGCTTGATCATTTCGATAAACCCCTCTTCTTGTTCCATGCCAGTAATCAATACCGTGTTGGGGCAGCGCACTTGAAATTCTTCGCGTAGAATGGTTAAATCCTTTTGGATCGCAACTTGAAGTTGTGCGCCAGAGGACTCTACCAGTTCGAATCTTAACGTAGTGACAATCCCGTTGATCGGGCACAGGGGCAACCTGGCTTTCTTTACTAGTTTGCATACGTGTCTAAGGCGATCGTCGTTGTCGACGATTTCCTGCGACGTCAGTATTTTGGAGTTTGATGTGGGTTTCCAAAGCTCATTCACGTCAACGCTTTCATCGAGGAGCATTGTCCCGCCAGGCGAAAAGGGTTCCGAACTTGAAAATGGTTCGGAAGTAATCGTCTTGTTGAAGTTTTCGGGCTCAGCATTCAATGGACCTGCAAGATGCGTCGCATCGATGGTTCCTCCCACATCGTTAGGTCGCATGCCATCTACTGGGGGCACATTTTTTTCGCTGCTTGTAAAATTGGAGGTGGCTGACAACCGAGAAATGCAGTTGCAGCCGTTCACGAAAACGAAAATAGCGTCACGGCAAGCGTGAAATGTGAGTGGCGGAGCACCACTGGACTGAATGTCGACTGGAAAATCGATACCCATCGAACTGACAATTGTCTTGACCTCACGTTGGTTCGAAGCGCCAAGGACCAAGAAGAGCGGAGTGTTCGAAATAGATATGCTTTTGTCTTTCGATTGCTCCAAAGCATCCGACCAGATTCTGTCCAACTCGGGGTAACGCGATGGTTGCTCCTTAAGCAGAAAGAGAACGAAAAAGTAGACAAAAATAGAAATCGACATTACAAAAAAAACTGGAACAACTTCATATTCAAACCAATGTCTAGTGCCTTTGTCAAAGAAATAATGCCTAACCAAGGCAGCTCCCCAGATCATGAGCAGGAAGAGCAGCGAGAGCAGCGACCATTTTGTCGGCAGTGATAGACGGGCGATTGCATTCATCCCGGGAAGACACTGCACGAACCAGGTAATCAGCTGACGAATTGGGGTCGTTATAGCATCGATTAAGGACTGGATAAAATTCATAGATGCCCAAGTTTATTCTGTTAGACCGCCGAAGTCGAATCGGAAAAGCAATAGGAAGCATGCGATGGCTGACGCAACCAACAGAGTGCTCAGCATCACATAGAGCAGCAAGTTAGACCTACCGTTCAGTGGTTTGGCTGAACTACCCGTCTGAACGATACACGGAATTTGCGGGCGACCCTGTCGAACATGCAGTGTACGAACCACCTCGCGGCACCAGCCTTCAATCGAATCGGGTACTCGCAGTTTTTCCGACATTTTGCGAGCGTAGGACATATCAGGGTTTGCGTAAAATCCGCGAAATCCGAGGACGACCGCCAAGTAAAATACCTCAAGGGCATTTTTGTTGGGATGACTGCCGGCCTCGATCGCCTTCTTGAAAAAATCTTCGTGTGCATCTCGAGTTCCAAAGAACTTCTTTTCCAAACAATTGTCTTTCCACCAGTTGCTTTCCTGCCAGGGAATCTCTATTAACCTTGAATCGATCCAACCGCAGATCGCGTACTTGGATAGTTTCCATTCTTCACGCAGCCCTAGCTTGGACTCCGCTTCTTCGATTTTCCGGATGAGAGTGGCTCTTTCATCGGCGGTTACGATCCGGTCGCGATTTTCAATTCGAGTTTCAAGGCGCAGAGCTGCATCAAAAATCGGATCAACTGCATTTGCAAATTCGGTTTGCATAGAATCTCAAATCTACATTCGTTTTTTAACTGCAAAAATAGCGAACTCTAGTCCGTAGGTTTGGCCGCCTACGGTGACATGAAGCCTGCGATTTCCCTCTAAGGAATCCAAATTGGAAA